>NZ_JBHIRW010000001.1:0-280396 GCF_042197445.1 Bartonella sp. AA1HLJMS
TCAGAATGTGTATAACATTAAAAAAGAGTCATATTAAAATGAAGTCGATCATTCTTATAATTTTGATTGCAAACCTTTTATCGGCTTGTGCATTAGCACCAAAGCTAAAACAGCCCAATGACAGGAACCGCGTGCCTATTAATAAAACAATCCCTGCCGAAATCAAGCGAGGAGACAGATGAAAACAAAACAAGCAAAACCAGTGAAAGCCGAACAACTTAGAAGTTATTATGAAGAAAGCCGTGGCTTAGAACGTGATCTTATCAATGAATTTATAAGGTCGCGCAGAACGGCATGGCGTGTTGCGAGTACTGTGGGTCTTTTTGGCTTATTCGGTATGATATGTGGAGTTGTTGGATTTTCTCAACCAGCTCCAACTCCCTTAGTATTGCGCGTTGATAATACGACGGGTGCAGTTGATGTTATCTCAATCATGCGTGAACACGAAGAAAGCTATGGTGAAGTTGTAGATAGATATTGGCTAAATCAATATGTGCTTAACCGCGAAACTTACGACTACGATACTATTCAACTGAACTATGACACAACAGCACTTTTAAGTGCGGCATCTGTTCAACAAGAATATTATAAAATCTATGATGGAGAAAATGCACGGGACAAAGTGCTTTCCAACAAAGCACGTATTACAGTTAAAGTACGATCAATCCAGCCTAATGGACTAGGTCAAGCAACTGTACGTTTTACGACTCAGCAACTTGACAGCAACGGTGCTGCTACTGGACCAAAACAGCACCAAATTGCAACAATTGGTTACACCTATGTTGGTGCACCCATGAAATCATCTGATCGATTGCTTAACCCCCTTGGTTTTCAAGTAACAAGTTACCGTTCTGACCCAGAAATACTGTTGAATGATTAAGGAATTGATTGTTATGAAAAAACTTGCGTTCGTTGTTCTATTGTCTTCGTTTTCTTCTCTTTATACGGTACCTGTGCAGGCGCTCAAAAGTCCATCAAATTCACAATATGATCACCGCATTCGCTATATAACATATAACGAAGCCGATGTGGTTCAAATTGAAACAGTTCTTGGTGTGGCAACACATATTATTCTTGAAGAAGGTGAGCAGTACATAACTCATGCCTTTGGCGATTCTGAAGCCTATGCCTTTGCTCATAAAGGGCGGCATATTTTTATTAAACCAAAAGCAGAACTTGCCAATACCAATCTCATCGTTGTAACCGACAAACGGAGTTATAAATTCCGACTACAATTTCGGAATGACCGTGCGGGATCAACATATGAATTGGCTTTCCATTATCCCGATTCAAACGATGAAAAGTCAGAAGAAAACAATCGACGCCTTGCGATTGAACGTGGTTTTCACCAAAGCGTCAACGGTTATAATCTCAGTTATACCATGAGCGGTCACCAAGATATTGCTCCGATAAATGCTTGGGACAATGGGCGTATTACTTACTTCAAATTTCCCGCTAACATGGATATGCCATCGATTTATGTCGTAGATGCTGAAGGCAATGAAAGCTTAATACCACGCACCGTTATCGGCAGTTCTAATGATATTATCGCCGTTCATAAGGTCAATCCTAAATGGCTCATACGGCTTGGTAAACGCGCTCTAGCTGTTTTTAATGAAGCCTATGACCCCAATGGCGTACCAAACACAACAGGGACAGTATCTTCGGTGGTTTATCGTATCAATAAAGGAGGAAAATGATGTTTGACAATAAGGAAGGAGAGGGAAAAGGTACAAAACTGGACAACGTCGAGCAAAAACACATTGAAGGTGCCTATGGAGGATCCGAACTAGGTTCTGAACGTCGTCCGACAATTCCAGGTACCCGTGCATTGTTAATGGTAGGACTTATTGTCATAGTAGCGATACCAATTGCCTTGACTTGGAAAGCTTTTAAAATGCGTAATACCGTGGAGGTTGAGGAAGAAAAACCACAACAAATAGTACAGCAAATTATACCAAACTATGTCCCTCGGATTATAGAAGAGCCAAAGATTGTAGAAGAAGCAGAAAAATCAACACAAATAGAAGATTCAAACTTGGATATTCCACCGGCCTTGAGTAAGCTTCTTCAAACAGCCATTCCTCCACATATGCTCCAAGATTCTGAAGAATTAGCACGCAAACGTATGCTCAGTTCTAGCCTTAACAACGGTGGTAGCGAAGGATCTACAGATACAAATAATAAAGCATCGAATAATGATAGAGGTAATGGCGTATTATTTGATAACCTTCAGCCTGTGCGTTTAGGTCAATCACATGCGATGCAACTTCGTAACCGTGACTTTTTGATTACACAAGGAACGCAAATAGATTGTACGTTAGAAACAAAAATCATTACATCACAACCCGGAATGACGACGTGTCATTTAACACGCGATATTTATTCCACGAGTGGACGTGTTGTTTTGCTTGACCGTGGTTCTAAAGTCGTTGGTTTTTACCAAAGTGGCATACAACAAGGACAAACGCGCGTGTTTGTGCAATGGTTACGCATTGAAACGCCTTCTGGTGTTGTTGTCAATCTTGACTCACCAGGCACAGGTCCTCTGGGTGAAGCGGGTATTGGTGGCTGGGTTGACAGACATTTTTGGGAACGATTTGGTAGTGCAATTATGGTAAGCATTATCGGTGATTTAGGAGAATGGGTAAGAGGAAAAGTTGGTAAAAGCAGCAAAGAAAATAAAGATAACTCACAAAATAAAGGAGCTCAGAATGCTGAATCTATAGCAATCGATGTTCTTCAAAATTCCATCAATATCACACCAACACTTTACAAAAACCAAGGCGAACGAGTAAATATTTTTGTTGCTCGTGATCTGGATTTCAGCGATGTCTACAGTCTCGTCACACGTTAACCCGATACAAAAAGATCAAGCAGTTTTTCAGCTTCTGCAACCGCTTGATTGTTTTTTAGAAGATCCCACGATCACTGAATTATCGATTTGCCGCCCCTGTGAAGTATGGACGAAAAGCTTTAAGGGTTGGCAAGTACATAGCGTACCAGAGTTAACAACCACTTTTTTGCAAACGCTTATTACAGCTATTATCGTTTATAACGGTATGGCTCCCAGAAGTATTAATTATGTGCTCTTGCCTGGTGGACAACGTGGTACAATTATACAAACACCAGCTGTTGTTGATGGTGCTCTTTCCTTTGTAATTCGTAAACATTCTCTCATAGTTAAAACGTTAGAAGAACTCAAAGAAGAAGGGGCATTTGACGATTTTTCTGATGTAAGTTTTAATAAGCCTTCAGCAAAAGAAGCCAATAACTTGTTATCGAGGCAGGACTTCACACGGTTGGAACCATTTGAAGTTCAACTCTTACAAAGTAAACGTGAGGGAAAAATTCTTGAATTTTTGGAAGAATGCGTCCTTCACAAACGCAACATTATTATTGCAGGCAAAACAGGATCTGGTAAAACAACATTTGCTCGCTCTTTAATTGAAAAGGTCCCTGTAGAGGAGCGTATTATCACAATTGAAGATGTTCATGAGCTTTTTCTACCCAATCATCCCAATCATGTACATATGATTTATGGTAACAATGTAGGTCGTGTTTCAGCTGAAGAATGCCTAGATGCGTGTATGCGTCAGTCGCCTGACAGAATTTTTCTCGCTGAATTGCGAGGCAATGAAGCATGGGAATATCTCAATTCGCTCAACACTGGTCATCCCGGATCGATTACAACAACGCATGCTAACAGCGCTTTGCAGACATTTGAGCGATGTGCCACCTTGATTAAAAGATCAGAAATTGGCCGGCAACTCGAGTTAGAAATGATAAAAATCGTTCTCTATACAACAGTTGACGTAGTGTTGTTCTTTAAAGATAGAAAACTCTCTGAAGTCTTTTACGACCCGATTTTTGCTAAATCAAAAATCGCTTAAGGGGAGCTTCCTCTCTCGGTAATATGAAGCAAACAAAAATAGTCGTAACTAATTGTTACGGCTATTTATTTAACTTTTCCTATTCTCTTTGCTTCTCCGATGGATTTTCTACACTCTTCATGAAGAAAAAAGTTAATAGACAACAACTCTACGAGAAAACCAAATTATACATAAGGCTCTCTTTATTCTCTTGCCTTTGATCATTCTTTCCATTTACCTTTTGAAAAAGTATCTTTGATGCAAAAAAGAAAAAATAGCTGCAAAATAAATATTTAAACAAAAGAAAAGAATAAATTTTGATTCGCCTATCAATGAAAGCTTCGTAAAATAGGTACTTTCGATCATCACAAATAATTATCGTCATCAAGACCAAAACTTATCGTTTAAAAATTCTAAGCGCTATTTTCAAGTGATTAATAAATATGTTTTTTAACCAAACAATCTCCAAATACGGAAAACCTCATACGAAATAAATTATCATTTTGATTTAGCATCCATAAACTACATTCTATTTGGTAATAAAAAGTATAGTGGTATATAGACGTCTTCTTCGGACGAAGAAAGATTCTTAACCTCCAATTGTTCGTAAACAACCAAATTTCTCTTAAGCAAGCTTTGCTAACCATATCACGTGGCTTATGTCCCTCTCCTAAAGACGATATCCATAGATTCCATAAGGTAAGCTCTACTCTGAATATTCCTGCTCTCTTCTCTGCACCACAAAAAGCAAAAATTCCTAAAAGAACAGATCTACAATCACTCTTCTTAAGATGCATCACATTGTCTTATAAAGAGTGTTCATTATTTTGCGTGTTGGATAAGAGATCTTAGTACCGTAGGATTCTCTCATTTCAAAGCTGTTTATTAACCAAAACCATGTCTCTTGCACATTATAAGTAAATAAAGCCGTATAGAATGAAACTGTACAAAAAAGCACTAAAAATGCCTTTTATAAACCATCCAAAATGCCAAAAATTGTCACAACATTGGGAGTTTGCAAAGTGTCTAATGGCGCCCAACTTGCTCTTTTATGAAGTGTAAAAATGGAGATGCTCTATAAATTTTATATTATTCATCGGGGCTTTACCATTATACCATCCACGAGCTCTGTAGTGAAATAAGCTTAGGCACCTTAAAGAAAGGTTTCTTAAAAACAAGCTTGCAAATTGACAAGCAAAGTGTATTTGGCTCGGGGCGTTCTGTTTTACATAAGGGTTTTGATCTTATTAAAGAACGAGAGAAACAAAAGCGTGAAGCAATGCGTAATCTCTATTATTTAAAAGACATTACTCTAGATGCTTTTGAAAGTCGTAAAGCAGAATTAAAAAATGATGCTAAAAATGGAAACTGGTTTGCACCTTTACAGCTTCATATTCTCCTCAAATTAGGCGGCTGTATAGCAACTTTCAAAGATTACGCCAACAGAGATACATAATACTCTTAACTCCCATTTGATAAGTAAAAGCTGCAACAGCAAAAGCTCTTTTAGAAAAACAACGCCATAAAGTCATTAATAAACCGGCAATGAATTGGAGAAATGTTCCAGATTTTTATCAAACACTCTGCAAAGCAACAATAATGATACAACTGGCTTTGCGTCTGCTTATTCTTACAGGTGTTCGTACCCATCTCTTGCATCAATTCGTGAAGATCAGATTGAAGAGGATATATGGACAACTCTTGGCTCGAGAATACGAACGGTCTGCGTGATACTACAGGAGATTTCGCATGTCACTATGATCACAAATATTAAAAATTTTAAAACAAGCACGCTTGTTTTTTCGCAATGATTTCTGTTTTCTGTAACCGGTCGTAGTCCTTATTAAGGTGAATTTCCTATCACAATATATAAGAGAGGTTAGGTTAAAAACCTGTCCACGTAGATTTCGCTCTAGTTTACGTAATTGGCTAACAGACTCCACCTATCACACCTCAAAGGACGAAGCCTCTTAACACGCCACTGATCTGCAAACAATCCGCCCCCTCACCTAGCAGATTTCACCTTCTAACCACTCTAATTACCACATCCTAAATAAGATAGTGTTTTACAGCACAACAGAATAAATACCAAAACAATGGCTGATTATACCGTTAATACTTGGACACCTCTCTTTCATGTTAAGAAATATCTTTATGCTAAAAAATAAAATAAAAAACACTTTTACCGCTTAAATAACTTTCTTCAGCATATATACAAGAAAAAATGAAATCCCCTAACATTATAAATAAGACCTAAACCTAGAAATCTCTATTTTTTATAGATAAAAACATATAAAATAAAAACCCACGAAACTCATAAAAATACAACATGTTTTCTTTGATGATTGAATTCATTCAACTCAAACGAACCTATAAACATCCCTATTCCACATTCGCAACACGTGTTCTTAGAATTCTCACTAGTGTTTTCTAAATTTTTAGAAAAAACTATAAATTTGATATTTTTTAAAAACGTCTTATTTGCTCTTTAGTGAATTTAAATCTATGATGTTACAATATTTTTAAATTACTACCCCCTTAACTATATATCTATCTCTACAATAGAGAGGGATTTTACGTTCTCCATTTTTTAAGAACTATAAATTTTGCTTTTTAATGCGATTAACAATCCAATCTTTAAAACAAAAAATATGACCTTTATATATATATATAATGATATTATCAAAAATTCCTAATCCTTGAATATTAGCAATGTTTTCGATATTACAATAAATGTGTCGTAAAATGACGAATTGTCATAATGATCACTCCTTTGTATTTCATTTAGATAATTTACATGCGTTATAATATTTGTATCAGCATTTATTTTTTGTGCTCTATTTATAAAGAGTAATCATTTTTTATAAAAAATGATTACTTGAATCTGCATCAAATTATAAATTATGATGCGAATTTAATAAAAATAAAAACACATGGCATATTGATTTTATTGTTTTTACATAGAACGCTATTTAAAGTATAGTTTACTCGAAAGACTAATGCCTTTTAAAGGCAATAATAACTATACTAACCGCCTCATAGAAGCCAATAAATTTTTAGATATTAAGCCTCAAAGAGGCACAAAAACACGCACAATTTTCTATTTTTCTTTTTACTGTTCGTTAATCGGTCAATTTTCAAAGATAATATTCAACTATGAGTTTTCTGCTCAGCCATTGCAAGGATTGCTTCTACAAGGATTGCTTAAATTTTTAGGGATTACTTCACTTTTAGAATGATTATAGCTACTGCGCCCCCATAAGCAGCCGATCTTCTTTTAGAGATTTAATTGCTAAAAGGAGATACAATTTTCCACCTTGCGCTTTATTTTGATCAATCAGTAAATTTTCAGAGGCGGCGTTCAACCATGAGTTTTTTAATTTCAGCAATTGCTTTCGCTGGATTTAATCCCTTTGGACAAGTTTGCGCACAATTCATAATCGTATGGCAACGATAAAGGCGGAAAGGATCTTCTAAATTATCAAGACGTTCACCACACATCTCATCACGTGAATCCGCAATCCAGCGATAAGCTTGAAGCAAAACAGCGGGCCCCAAATAACGATCACCGTTCCACCAATAACTTGGACATGAAGTCTGACAACACGCACACAAAATACATTCATAAAGGCCATCGATTTTTTGGCGATCGGAGTGACTTTGTAACCATTCTTTTGCAGGTTCAGGAGAAACTGTTTGCAACCAAGGCTCAATGACTCGGTGTTGTGCATAAAAACGCTTTAAATCAGGAACCAAATCTTTAACAACCGGCATGGAAGGCAACGGATAGACCTTAATGGGATGTTTTACATCATCCATCCCTTTGGTACAAGCTAATGTATTGGTTCCATCAATATTCATCGCACATGAACCACAGATGCCTTCACGGCATGATCGACGAAGTGTCAAAGTTGGATCAATATGGTTTTTAATAAACAAAAGCCCATCAAGAATCATAGGACCACAAGCAGAACGATCCACATAATAAGTATCTAAATGAGGATTTTCCTCATCATCAGGCGACCAACGATACACGTGAAATTCCGTCAGCTTTGTAGCACCTTCAGGTTTAGGCCAAACCTTTCCCGGTTTTACTTGAGAATTTTTGGGAAGCTTAATTTGTACCATATTTTATTCTCCCCTTAATAAACCCGTTTTTTAGGTGCAATGCGCTTTAAATCGATCCCACCATCAGCTTCAGATGTTAACGGGTCCACATGGACAGGTCGATATGATAATGTCACCTTACCCTCTTTTGACAAATGTGAAATCGTATGTTTACGCCAGTTTTTATCATCACGCTCTGGATAATCTTCACGAGCGTGAGCGCCACGGCTTTCTGAACGTGCTTCGGCAGAATGAACAGTCATGATTGCATTCGCCATAAGATTTTCAAGCTCTAATGTTTCAACCAAATCAGAATTCCATATCAGAGAACGATCTGTGACTTTGAGATCCGACAATTCCCCCCAGATTTTATTCATCCGTTGACATCCCTGTTTCAAAGAATCTTCTGTACGGAAGACTGCTGCGTCTTCTTGCATCGTGCGTTGCATTTTTTCACGCAATACAGCTGTTGGTATTGCCCCTTGTGCAAAACGTAAACGATCAAAACGCGCTATAATTTCGTCAACAGCTTCTTCATTGATGGGTGGAATTTCTGCATTCCGATCAATAACTTCACCCGCGCGAATGGCAGCAGCACGACCAAACACCACAAGATCAATTAATGAATTTGACCCCAAGCGGTTAGCACCATGAACAGAAGCACATCCTGCTTCTCCTACCGCCATCAGCCCTGGTTGAATACGATCAGGCGAATCAGCCGTTGGATTGAGAACTTCCCCGTAGTAATTGGTAGGAATCCCACCCATATTATAATGAACCGTTGGCAAGATGGGGATAGGCTCTTTTGTTACATCCACCCCTGCAAATATCCGTGCTGATTCTGAAATCCCTGGTAACCGCTCATGCAAGATTGCAGGATCAATATGATTGAGAACCAAATGAATATGGTCCTTCTTAGGTCCAACGCCACGTCCTTCACGAATTTCAAGTGTGATACAACGTGAAACCAAATCACGTGAAGCCAAATCCTTAAAGGAAGGTGCATAGCGCTCCATAAAGCGTTCACCTTCAGAATTGATTAAATAGCCTCCTTCACCACGAGCTCCTTCTGTAATTAAGCAGCCAGAACCGTAAATCCCTGTCGGATGGAATTGCACAAACTCCATATCCTGAAGTGGCAATCCAGCACGTGCGATCATTCCACCACCATCACCCGTACAGGTATGCGCCGATGTTGCAGAAAAATAAGCGCGTCCATAACCACCGGTTGCAAGAACAACCATTTTGGCAGAAAAACGATGTATTGTACCATCATCGAGATTCCATGCCACAACCCCCGTACAAACCCCATCCGTCATGATGAGATCGAGTGCAAAATATTCAATAAAAAATTGCGCATTATGCTTTAAGCTTTGTCCATAAAGCGTATGCAAAATGGCATGGCCTGTACGGTCAGCTGCTGCGCAAGTACGCTGAACAGGTGGACCTTCACCAAATTGTGTCGTATGTCCACCAAAAGGACGCTGATAAATTTTGCCTTCTTGCGTTCGCGAAAAAGGAACGCCATAATGTTCTAATTCATACACAGCAGCAGGAGCATTACGCACCAAATATTCCATTGCATCGGTATCGCCCAACCAATCAGAACCTTTCACGGTATCATATAAATGCCACTGCCAATTGTCAGGTCCCATATTTGAAAGCGATGCAGCAATTCCCCCTTGTGCTGCAACCGTATGTGAGCGTGTTGGAAAAACCTTCGTAATACAAGCTGTCTTTAATCCTTGTTCTGCCATACCCAGTGTCGCACGTAATCCTGCACCACCTGCCCCAACAACAACAACATCAAATTTATGATCCACAGTGCGATAAGGGGCGTTACCTGCTTTAGCACCCAGAGATGATCCTGTACCCGCCATACTTGTTTAACCCCCTAATGCAATTTTCAAAAGAGAAAAAATAATGATACCACCTATGAGAAAACAAAATAAAATATTTAACGTCAAAAAGAATATCCGAAAACCTTCACGTGGAATATAATCTTCAATCACCACCTGCATACCAAGTTTCATATGATAAAGGACCGAAAAAGTCATCAATCCCATCAAAATAGCAACAATAGGATGTGCAAGTCTTGCACGCACAATACTATAATCCTTGCCCACAAGCGAAAGAATAAGAACAATAAAAAATATCAAAAGTGGTAGATTGATAAACCCCGTCAAACGTTCTAGCCAAAAATGCTCTGTTCCTTCATGAGCACTGCCACGCCCCCGTACTTTTCCAAGTTCCGTTCGAAAATCTTTTTTCATGTCTCTTTTCACCCCCAGCTAAACAACGGTATATCCAATAATCCAAATCGCAAAAGTAACAATAAGAGAAATAAACACTGTCGCCCAAGCAGTGACTGTTGCCTTTTCTTTTGCCAAAAGGCAAGGCTTCAGATCCCAAACAATGTGGCGAACACCACCAACCATGTGATGAACCCCTGCCAAAGTATAAAGAAACAAAATACACAATCCAAACCAAGAACTATAAATTTCGTAAACTGTTTTAAATGTCTCCTCGCCACACGCAATAGCAATTAACCAAACAGCAAGAAAAACCGTTCCAACATAAAGCGCCATACCCGTAATTCGGTGTGCAATGGACATGGCCATAGTAATTGTCCAACGATAAATACTTATATGAGGGGAACGAGGGCGCTCTTTTATCCTAGTTGTCTCTATCATAAAATATCCTGACCTGGTTTATCATAAAATATCCTGACCTGGTTTTTGCAACCGCAATGAACGAGAAAGTCGCGCAAAACGACTAAACATACTCTCTCGTTTTTACTTGTTTGGCATCTCAAGATACCGATATTACAGGTCGGTTGTCTCAAATAACGGATTAAAGGTCACGCATAAAAAAACCGATTACTCCCTGGATATGATCCGCAAAACTCGCCTTAATCTAATACACTTTTATCTTCACGTCAAAGGTCTAAAATCGTTTCCAAATATAAACAGACATTTTTTCAGATTAAACTTATCCTTTTGAGTATTCACGATATATGCAATAGTCTCTTAAACTGCACCCATAATTAAGAATAAAAAGAGGAAAAATTGATAGATTGAACATTTTTATGTCCACTCCAAGCCTTTTAAAAGGCAAAACGAATCAAGAAAGACACAAATAAGCGGCATAAAAGCCGCTTTTGCATAAAGTTTAGCCGATATAATCTTTACTCAGAAACTTGCTTTTCAACATCTGTGCTGACAGATGCTGCTTCTACTTTCTCAACAACCTTTTCAGCTTTTTTCCGATAATCTCTCTTTTCAGCGATACGTGCAGCTTTACCTCTCAAGCCACGTAGATAATAGAGTTTTGCACGGCGCACTTTACCACGGCGCACCAGCTCAACACCTTCAATCAAAGGAGAATAAACAGGAAATACCCTCTCCACCCCTTCACCATAAGAAATCTTGCGTACTGTAAAGGTCTCATTCAACCCACCGCCTGAACGCGCAATACAGACACCTTCATAAGCCTGAACACGCGTCCGTGTACCTTCTGTCACACGCACCATAACACGGACTGTATCTCCTGGCTGAAATGCTGGAAATTGGCGCTTTTCTTCAATTTTTGCACATTGTTCAGCTTCAAGCTGTGCGATAATATTCATTTCTTTTATCCTTCATGTTCTTTATCGAACAGTCAGAGCGCTCAACTCTTACCAAAAAAGCCTTTATTAAGAATAAGGAGCTCTTTAGGCTATGTCTTACACAGGAGCGAATACACCATTCCTTCATTTTAATTTTGGAACTACAGAAAACCTTTTATAAAAAAATCTCTAAAAAGAGAGCCATGCAATACACCACCTTATCATATGAATCAAGTTTTCTGATGATTTTTATTATAACGTGCATAAAGATCAGGGCGACGTTGACGTGTTAACAATTCGGCTTGGCTTTGACGCCAATCTGCGATCGCTTTGTGATGACCTGAGAGCAATACAGGCGGAATACCCCGCCCTTCGAAAAGAGAAGGGCGGGTATATTGCGGATGTTCCAGCAAGTCATTTTCAAAACTTTCACACCTTGCAGAAGCTGCATTCCCCATCACTCCAGGCAGAAGACGTATAATAGCATCTAAGATAACCAATGCAGCTGTTTCACCCCCTGAAAGAATATAATCACCAATAGAAACTTCTTCTAATTCTCGTGCTTCTATGACTCGCTCATCAACCCCTTCAAAACGTCCACAAACTAACGTTACACCCGTATCACGAGCCAAGCTATGCGCGTAAGCTTGGTCAAAAGGGCGTCCACGTGGACTCATCAACAATCTTGGCGAATCCTGTGGACAGCAATCAAGAGCAGCCGCCAATACATCCGCCCGCATTACCATACCAGCTCCCCCACCAGCAGGTTTATCATCAACGCTATGGTGTTTGTCTAAAGCAAAATCCCTAATCTGTACCGTCTCCAGTGACCAAATTCCACGCTCTAAAGCTTGCCCTGCTAAAGAATACCCTAAAAAACCAGGAAACATTTCAGGATAAAGGGTTAAAACGCGCGCCTGAAATTTCATTTTATTTCTTATCCTTATTTTCTTAAACAGACTCTTAATAGCAAAAATAGCACAAACAAGACTTTTAACGCTATAGCGTTAATCTGAGTCTTCTTGATCTGCGCCATATTCAATACGATCCTTCTAAATATTTGCACTAAAAAAGACTCTAAAAATTCAGGACTATTTCGAGATAAAGTGCTTACAATATCTGCTCAAAAGAGCATTTTTAATATTTTCACACATTCCACTTTTTATTGACGAAATTCATCTGTTGTTTTTTACCTTCATCTTTATTTTTAGATTCAAGCTATTTCCTTTTTATTATTGTCTCCCCCATCAATTAAACCAGCGGCCATGGGATCAACAACAAGAAAACCAGAATCCATACAAATTTCTGGTACCGCCGCCTTACTAAAGGGAATAAGAACTCTTTTACCTGTATTCAAACGTATTTCAAGCAAATCACCAGCCCCGAAATTAAAAAAACCACACACTTCACCTAAGATTTTCCCCCCACAATCTTGGACACACAAGCCTATTAAATCGACTTGATAAAACTCATCCTCCATCAAATCATCAATTAATTGATCACGCGTCACATAAAGGCGAATACCTTTTAAAGACTCAGCCGCATTACGATTTTCTACCCCTTTAAAACGTACAATCGCCTTATTTTTTTGTATGCGAAGAGTTACAATTTCATAAGAACGCCCCATATCATCATAAAGAGTGCTGTAACACTTGAAACGCTGTGGCTCAGCACTTAGAATTTTAACAAAAACATCTCCTTTTATACCATGAGGCATACCAATAATGGCAAGATAGACTTTATTTTTAAGCTTTTCTTTATTATACTTCATGCAAAAATATTATCTCTCAAAAATGAACCCTTCAATCTTATAGTTTTCTATTCAATCTTGTTGCCATATGAGACAATCTTCTAAAAGACCTTTCTTGGTAACAAAAACAAATTAATAAAGGAGAAAGTCTTATGGCAAATATTATGCTATTTTACAAAGATATCACACCAATCAACAAAATTTCCCATAAAAATCTAAAATTTGCTCCTCCAAGTGATATGTCTTTTGCCAAGGATACTCATTGGGTTCCTTTAGCAAGTACTGAATATTTTCAAGCAGCACTAGACTATCCTATTTTATTTATGTGCGCTGAAGATGAACAAAAAAAACGGCACTACACATCCGCAGCTCTTGTCGGTCTTTCTAATGACGAAAATGACTATATCGCTTCTGATAAAAGTTGGAAAAACAATACTTATGTTCCAGCTTTTGTCCGTCGCTATCCTTTTGTTTTGGCACAAATTAGCAATGAAAAAGAACTTTCTGTCTGCTTTGATCAACAGTCCGGTATGTTTAATGAAGTTGCAGGAACAGAACTTTTTAATTCCGATGGCTCTATTTCTCCTTTTATGGAAGAACGTATTCGCTTTCTTGAAAGTTTTAAAATCGCTATGGAGAAAACCTCTGAGTTTATTGATGCTCTTGTAGAAATGGATCTTCTAAGCCAAAAATCCATCAATGTGAAAAACGATAAAGGTCTCTCAGCGCAATTGGAACATTTTTGGGTTGTTGATGAAGAAAAATTGAATAAATTATCAGCAAGCCAACTTGCCAAACTTCATAAAAATGGCTTTTTAGGATTAATTTTTGCGCATTTGATGTCAACACACAATCTTGTGAAAATACTCTCTCTCAAAGGTGAAAAGCAACTTATCAATCGTGAAGAGCAACCCCAAAACAAGAATGGTCATTCTAACGATGAAAAATCTAAAAAGAAAGAAACTCTCAACTAGATAATGCCCATCAAAAACGACAAGAGAAAAGATGAAAACATTCTTCTCATTCCAGCAGACCATGCAATTTTAAACGCAAGGAAAAATTGGTTAGAGTGTCTTACCCAAACACGTCGTATGTCAGCACAAACAGTGCAAGCCTATGAACGTGATACGCGGCAATTTTTGTCTTTTCTCTGTCAACACTTAAGCCATACACCAACCCTTACAGATCTTGCTCATTTACGCATCAGTGACTTGCGTGCTTATCTTGCTTATCGGCGTACAAACAATGTAAGTGCTCGCTCTTTAAGCCGCGGAGTAGCAGGCATCCGTTCTTTTTTCAAATACTTATCACGTGAAGGAATCGTCAATGTTCCCGCAGCTCAACTTATCCGAAGCCCCAAACACCCCAAATTGCTCCCAAAACCTTTAGCGATAAAATCAGCACTTCACATAGTCAAACAAGAAAATCAACTGGAAAATGAACCTTGGATTAGCGCTCGTAATGCTGCTGTCCTCATGCTTCTTTATGGCTGTGGAATGCGAATATCAGAAGCCTTAAGCCTCACACCAGAACAATTTTCTGATCCTGAAAAAACAAGTTTATTTATAACAGGAAAAGGCGGCAAAACACGCCTTGTTCCTCTCATCAAAATTGTTTACGAAGCTGTACAAAATTATCTCAAATGTTGCCCATATCCTTTATTGGATAACCAACCCATATTTCGTGGGGCGCGAGGCGGTCCCCTACAGCCCGCCATTATTCAGAAAACTGTACGCAACTTACGAACAAGCCTTGGTTTACCAGAAACTGCAACGCCTCATACACTGCGCCATTCTTTTGCCACCCATCTTTTATCACGGGGGGGAGATTTGCGCACGATTCAAGAACTTCTTGGGCACGCTAGTCTTTCCACCACACAAATCTATACCCACGTCGATACAGACCATTTGTTAAAAATCTATCAAAAGGCCCATCCCCGTTCCTAAAAACGTCTCATCAAAAAATTAGAGTGTTTCAACCTCAAGTGCCAAAGCATGAACACAAGTAGCTAACTCTTCTTGTAAAACTTTATAAATCGCTCGATGTATTTCTACGCGTGTCATATTAGAAAAAGAAGAAGATAAAATTTTCACTCGAAAATGTGTTTCTCCTTTACCATCAAAAGCATGTTCATTATGAGGATGCCCCTCATGAAGATGACTTTCGTTAATCACTTCAAGCTTTTGCGGATGAAAAGCATCCTGAAGCTTTCTCTGAATTATTGTTTCTATAAACATTTTTCATTCCTCAAACAAAATGAACGTGCAAAAATAACCTTTTTCATAATAGAATAAGTGTGAAAACAAATTTTTCAAAAGTCAATTCTTGTAAAATTAATCAATTTTGCATAAACCAATAATATGACAATAACATCTAAATTATTCGATTCAATTCGCATAAGCTCAAATAAAAAACAAAAAGCTGAGCCAGAAGCACAACAGTGTCAGTGGGAAGGTTGTGAAAAAACAGGGTCCCATAAAGCACCAGCAGGTCGAAATCACGAAGGACAATATTTATATTTTTGTATTGAACACGTACGCGCCTACAATAAAAATTTTAATTACTTCTCTGGTCTTAGCAATAAAGATATCGCAAAATTTCAAAAGGATGCTCTCACAGGACATCGTCCGACATGGCCTACAGATCTGAGCAATGGTACATCGAAAAAAACAGCCGCGAATTATGCAAAGATTCGCTCTGGAACAGCTGCCTATCAAAATCGCATGCGCGATCCCTTCACGCTTTTTACTGGGCAGCATTCAAACAATAAGTTCTCACGAAAATTAAAGCCCTTAGAAGCAAAAGCTTTTGATACACTGGGACTACAGGCAAACGCTTCAGCAGAAGACATCAAAATGAAATATAAAGAGTTGGTAAAAAAGCACCATCCTGATTCCAATGGTGGTAATCGTGCTTCAGAAGAGCGCTTTCGTGATGTTTTACATGCTTACAATTTGCTAAAAAAGTCTGGTTTGTGCTGAAAACATGCGCTTATATGAGTCTATTTTCATTTAGACCATCATTATTTGCGCAAAATGTTACTTTTTTTGCAAAACATTATAGAATACGTAAAAAAATCTTTCTTCAATATCTAAGGCTCTCATTATAGAGCATTGCATAAATACTTTAACTCTTGTATCGTTTCTAATGAATAAATAGCGTCCTCTCCCTTCCAGAAACATAATGACAAATCTTACCGTTGAAAATTTGCCCGATATTACACTTTGTGCTCGCGATCTATTTCATATTGAAACAGATCTGAAAGTCCCTGCTTTTAGCACAAAAAGTCCCCATGTTCCTGATATCGATCCTGATTATCTTTTTGATCAGCAAACAACTTTAGCGATTCTCGCAGGTTTTACCTTTAACCGCCGTGTAATGGTTTCTGGCTATCACGGTACAGGGAAATCAACGCATATTGAACAAGTTGCTGCACGTCTTAACTGGCCTTGTCTTCGCATTAATCTCGATAGTCATGTAAGTCGTATCGATCTTGTAGGAAAAGATGCTATCGTTTTAAAAGATGGCTTACAAATCACTGAATTTAAAGAGGGCATTTTGCCATGGGCTTATCAAAATAATATTGCTCTTGTTTTCGACGAATATGATGCGGGGCGTCCCGATGTTATGTTTGTCATCCAACGCGTTCTTGAAACCTCTGGAAAATTAAGCTTACTTGATCAAAGCCGTGTCATCTCTCCACACCCAGCATTTCGTCTTTTTGCAACGGCAAACACCATTGGTCTTGGTGATACAACCGGTCTCTATCATGGTACCCAACAGATCAATCAAGCTCAAATGGACCGCTGGTCTATTGTTACGATACTCAATTATTTACCCCATGATAAAGAGGTTAATATCATTTGTTCAAAGGTCAAATCTTTTCAAACGGCTGAGGGAAAAAAGACAATTTCACAAATGGTTCATGTTGCTGATATGGTACGCCAATCTTTTATCAATGGAGATCTTTCAACTGTCATGAGTCCACGTACCGTCATTACTTGGGCAGAAAATACAACAATTTTTCAAGATGTCGGCTTTGCCTTCCGATTAACCTTTCTCAATAAATGTGATGAACTCGAACGTGCCACTGTTGCAGAATTTTATCAACGCGCCTTTGGACAAGAGCTTCCCGAATCACTCATTCATGGTGTTTCGCCTTAAGGAATCTATCACTCATGGCTACCGATATTGGCGACAACAAAAATCCGGCAAAAGACTCTTCAAACAACACTCTTAATACTGAAGCTTTTAAAAAAGCACTTTCCACCTGTATGCGTGCAATTGCAGGCACAAACAACCTTGAAGTTTCCTTTAGTCATAACCGACCATCTTTAAGCGAAAGTTGCGCGCGTTTACCAGAATTACCTCAATACGCAACGAATAAAGACATCACCATTACCCGCGGATTAGGTGATTCCATGGCTCTGCGCAAAGCATGGCATGACAACCGCATTCACATGCAATTTGCTCCACTAGAATCAGAAGCGCGTGCTATCTTTGAAGTCCTCGAACAAACACGTGTTGAAGCAATTGGTACTTTAGCCATGGAGGGACTTGCAAAAAATCTTGATGTCATGCTCGCCGATAAATACAAAAGAGCCCATTATCATAAAATTAGCAACCAAAGTGAAGCCCCCATCCAAGAAGCGATTGCACTTTTATTGCGTGAAAAAATAACAAAGCGCGCAGCTCCAAGAGAAGCGGGTTCTGTCTTAGAATTGTGGCGTAAAGAACTCGAACAAAAAGCAGCATCACAACTCAATGAACTCCCACAACATATTTACAACCAAAAGGCTTTTGCACAGATTGTTCGCCAAATGCTTGTTACACTCAAAATGACAGTGCAACAAGCTGAAGCTTCTAACAGTGAAAACAATAAAAAATTAAAAAATGCGTGTGAACCTCAAGACCAAGCAGAAGAAGAGAGTAAAAACAAAAAACACGCTCAAAGTGAAGAACAAACCAGCACTGAACAAGAAAGTGATGTGCAAGATGATGGAAAAACACAAGCGACACAATCAAACAACAATGATCAAGCTGACGGCGAACAAAAAAATGGACCTTGGCAAGAAAAGCCGAGCAAACCCAAACACCTTTTTTCTGATTCGGAACAAATGGAAAGACTTGGCAATTATAAAATCTTCACCCGTCAATTTGATGAAATTTTGGAAGCAACAGATTTTTGTTCTGAAAACGAGTTAGATCACTTACGCCGTTATCTTGATAAGCAAATCAATCATCTCCAAAACATCGTTGGACGTTTAGCAAACCGTCTCCAGCGCCGCTTGATGGCGCAACAAAATCGCAATTGGAACTTTGACCTTGAAGAAGGATATCTTGATACAACACGGCTTCCACGTCTAATTATTGACCCCATGCAACCCCTTTCTTTTAAAATGGAAAGCAACACCCAATTTCGGGACACAGTTGTTTCACTCCTCATTGATAATTCTGGCTCAATGCGCGGACGCCCCATTAGCGTTGCTGCAAGTTGTGCTGATATTTTGGCACAAACTCTTGAGCGTTGTGGTGTCAAAGTTGAAATTTTAGGTTTTACCACCAAAACTTGGAAAGGGGGAAAATCGCGCGAACAATGGCTTACCCAAAACAAACTCCATAATCCTGGACGCCTCAATGATTTATGCCATATCATCTATAAAAGTGCTGATACCCCATGGCGTCGCGCACGACGCAATTTAGGTTTAATGATGCAAGAAGGATTATTAAAAGAAAATATCGACGGAGAAGCTTTAATTTGGGCTCATCAACGCCTTTTATCACGGCGTGAACAACGTCGTATCCTCATGGTCATTTCTGATGGCGCTCCTGTTGACGATTCGACACTATCGGTCAACTCCAGCAATTATTTAGAAAAACACTTACGCGCAGTGATTCAAGAAATCCAAACACACTCCCCTATTGAACTCATTGCCATTGGAATTGGTCATGACGTCACACGTTATTACCAACGTGCTGTAACAATTATGAATGCTGAAGAACTTGCCGACGCCATAACAAAACAATTAGAAATACTTTTTAGTGATAAAAGAACTCATATTCATAAGAAATAAACCTGCTTTGAATCAGCAACGATTACATTTAAAAAATTATTTCTATCATTAAACCATCGGAATTTGATGGCTAACAACCTGAGAAGATAATCCCACAAATTGAATATCGAATTTTAAAGAAGCTTCTACTTTACTGGATGCATTATGAGCTCTAAAAGAAATGCTCCAACCATCTTCAAAAATTGTAATGAGTTTGTTTTTACTTTCTGGTTATATTGCGACTGATAAAGTTTTGCTTAGAACTTTCCATTTACGACCATATCTCAGAGTACCATTCAAATTCAAAGACTGAATAATCACTCATTTTTGTCTCGATCTTGTGTTATTTCATTATATTGAAATACACGTATATAGAAAAATATCTCCACTAGACATAGCTCTAAAATGCTGCTCTCACAGAAAATATAATGCCTAAACTTCCACCTTCAGTAATACAAAAAGATAAAAGTTGTATTTATTATACGCAAAAAAAGAGGATATTTTAAACACTAAGAATTTCTTTATAAAAGAATCGGCATAAATGGATTCATAGCAATTTTTCGGCAAAAATCGCTAAAGCAAGAGAAAGCCAACCTGTCCCCTAACCTTCCCAAAACAGTACTCACCACGGGTGATCTAACAACATAAGCTCCCATCTCATGGATAAAAGAAGAAATCTTTACTCTCATAAAATATAAGAAAAACACGAAAAAAATATTACTTCATTCACGAAAAAGAACACACCATTATATATCTTATCCGCACTCCTACTTTAAAGAAACATTCTTCCTTGCTTCCAAGCTTATTTCACGACAGCGCCCATATATGGCATAATGCAAAATCCAGAATCATCCTTTACTTTACAAGCTACAAGCCAAAAGCAGAATCCTACTTTCAAGTTTCCAATGTTTTTAAGATAAATCAATATACTTTCAGCGCCTAATATTGCACTTTTATTGCATTAAAGCTCTTCATAAGAAGTATTTCTTTCTCAAATGACGTTTTCCGCACGCCAATTCCTCTTATAACATAGGCAAGCAAATGATTTTTATTAACTCAATATAAGAGTATTTAAAACGCGTAAAATTTTATGATATTGGGCTCTTTCACTCAAATGAAAAATATAAGTCATCATTTTAAATCAATCTATTAATAAACATCAGTTGCAATTTCTGTCACATTGAATCATTTGTAAAAAGCATATTTAGCCCCTTCTCAAACAAATGACTTTATCTTTTCCTCACAAGAGAATTTTGAAATAAAAAAGCGTTTTGTGTTGGAGTTCTTACTTAAGTTGGTAAATGATAAAGTATCCATTATAACTAACGTGTCACACCAAGCATAGCGTACAATTTTCTTGGCTTCAGGAAAACAAAAAGACAAAAATCCTTATTTGTGACAAACAAAAGAGGAATCATCTTTTGAATGACATTGATAAAGAGGAAGCTTTACGATGTTAAGAATTGTCCCATAAGGAATCAACATCAACAGACTCATAATAATTTTTACCGAAAAATCACCAAAAGCAAGCGATAGCCAAACTGGCATGCCTATCCCTCCCAAAACAGTACTCTCCACCAGTGAACTATCTGCATACCCTGTTATCTTATCAAAAACAGCAAACGAGCTAGAAAAAGCAAGAGCAAAAAACAGCACTGTATCCAAAGCTGAACCAACCAACGCTGCTGCTAAAGGTGCTTTCCACCATGTTTTACGTCGCAAAGGAGTAAAAACCACAATATCAAGGAGTTGCCCAAATAAAAATGCAAAACTAGAAGCAAGTGCAAGCCGTGGTGTCGCCAATATCCAAGAAACAAAGACACCCGTAAAAAAACCAGCATAAACCACACGCCGCGCAGCAAATGGACCATAAAAACGATTGGTCAAATCATTGATTAGAAAAGCAAATGGATAGGTAAAAGCCCCATAAGTCAACAGCGCATTCAAATCAAACCAATAGACAGGATATTGAACTAAAATATTAGAAGCCGTGACAGCAAGGCACATTGCAAAAATAGAAAAAACAACATACCTTTTCTTTTGCCGTTCTAATAAAAGACCGCTTGAAGACATTTTTTTTAACCTGGGATATGGAACCAATAAAATGAAACGATCAACCTGCAAAAAACTTAACTTCTAGAACAGAAAACCGAAATCAAAGCGTTAATAAACCAAAAAGGATGGCGCTAACAATTATGCTGCCTGTTCAGCCTTTTGCTCACCTTCTTGCTCAGCTTTTTTCTTAATGATTTGGCGTTTTAGCAAACGCGCACGTTGCGACAACTCTTTATCGTCTGCTTTAATCAAAAAACCATCAAGACCACCGCGGTGCTCAACAGAACGCAATGCATTTGCTGAAATACGCAAGCGATAACTTTGCTGTAACACCTCTGAAATCAATGTCACATTGCAAAGATTTGGTAAAAAACGACGCCGAGTCTTATTATTCGCATGGCTAACATTATTACCATACAGAACCGTCTTCCCTGTCAATTCACATGCACGAGACATAAACTTCACCCTTAAACTCTAAGAAACTTTCAAATCCCCATACCCAAAGGACACAATGAACGCAAAACACGCGCAATGCAACCTTGAACGGGCATCATTGGGAAGTTTCTTTCTAATAGGGGGTCGACAACAAAAGGTCAAGTCTTTTATAAAACCTTTTTCATCTCTTGTTGGCTCATTTTTCATCTTTTTCCTCAATAAGGCGTGCAAATTCTGCCAAAAAGCGTACAAAATGTTTCTTTTAATATATACCATGTTAGAATAAAAGCCTATTGTCCCGAAAGGAAGCACAAATCATGAGCAAAAAAGACCCCCCCATGACAAAGCTTCAGGGAAATTCTTGCCGTTTTTCTTCTTTTTTATTTGGAACTTTATGTATTTGTTTTTTTCTTCTCTTCAGTGCATTAGGTATATGGCAAGTACAACGGTTAAACTGGAAAACAAATCTTATCACCAGTACCAATCAGCGCATTCATTTGCCCCCCATAAAAGCCCCTCCAAAAAATCAATGGTCAGATGTTACTTTTGAAAAATATGAATATCAACCTGTTATTATCACAGGAAAATTTTTAACAGATAAAAATATTTTAGTCACTGCTGCCGCTCAAAATACTACAGGCTATTGGGTTTTGACTCCCTTACAAACTGCTGATAATACACTGATCTTTATCAACCGTGGCTTTATCCCCATGGATGAACGTAACAATTTTCAAAACACAGAGCAATCGCATACAAATGCCTTATCTCAGCAAAATTCTACCACAGACACAGAACAAACAACGATTATAGGTTTATTACGCATGAGTGAAAAAAATGGATTTTTCCCGCGTAAAAATAATCCTGACAAAAATTTATGGTATACGCGCGATCTCCCCGCCATGGCACAAAAACTTGGTTTGTCCACTGTTGCCCCTTATTTCATTGATGCCAGAAAAACATCTCCACAAGCAAAACTTCCCGTCGTTGGTCTTACGATTATCCATTTTCGAAATAATCATCTCGTTTATGCAATCACGTGGTTTATTTTAGCTGCTGGTGTGTTAGGAGGTTTTCTTTTTCTGCTACGGCAAAAAAACTAAAAAAATACCTCTTCCATCTCAAGTAACAAAAATTTTTAGAATCTTGAAAACTGATAAAGAGAATAAAATCTACCAACTTGCGCCTTTGTTAAATTAAAGATCATAGGCATACAATGAACTTTATACCATCCACAAAAGATTTACGCGACACTCTTAAAAAAACATCATAAAATAGGGTTGATTCATTAAAAAAGATGTAATGCCCTAAAATGTGAAGAAATGCATTATCTTCACTCTTAAAAAGAATTGTCATAAACGCTTTTGAAAAACATAAAGTCAAATTTAAAAATAATAGGAAAGATGAGCACTCATTTTTGCCTTTATAATTTTATATCCTTGCTTCATTAGATTGGTTCCCATTTCAGAGATTACTCCAATTCATATACGCAATACTTTCGCCTTCATCTAGTATAAAGGCTAATATAGCAGAGAACATACGGATGCATTTTTTGTTTCAAAACTGCTATGAAGATGAGATATTGAGTTATAAGCAACAAAAAACATTTAATGTCTCAATGAGACTTTTATACCTATCACCACACCTCAAATGAGAGGTTTTTACAGGATAATAGAAAAAGGTGAATCATCCTATATTCTAAAAAGACAGTTTATCCTTTCAGTGTATTTTGCTAAAGGCTTATGCTATAAATGTATAAGCTTGTTTTACTAGAATTTTAACTCTTTCATTTTTAAGGCTGCTGTTATGGGTGTTGTTGCCAAAAATTTTCCCATACCTGATCTTCATCGGGTTCGTCGTGTTCTCTTTTCTGTGTCTGATAAAACGGGTGTGGTTGCTTTTGCACAAGCTCTTAACGCTACTTACAATGTTGAATTAATTTCAACAGGAGGAACAGCAAAAACCCTCATAGCGACTGGTTTACCCGTAAAAGATGTTGCTGAAGTTACTGGATTTCCTGAGATAATGGATGGGCGTGTAAAAACACTCCATCCTTTGATTCATGGTGCTTTGTTGGGGGTAAGAGAAGATCCTAGCCATAGGGAAGCTATGGAAAAGAACAGCATTTATGGAATTGATCTTTTGGTGGTGAATCTTTACCCTTTTGAAGAGACGATCCTTTCTGGAGCTGATGGACAAACGATTCTTGAAAATATTGATATCGGTGGACCGGCGATGATTCGCGCCGCGGCAAAAAATTATGCTTATACCGGTGTTGTAACAGCGATAAAAGATTATGATTCGATTCTAGCTGAATTAAAGCAGCATAATGGATGTTTAAGCTTATCTATGCGTCATCAGCTAGCAATGCGCGCTTATGCACACACCGCTGCTTATGATACGGCAATAGCATCGTGGTTTGCAAGGGATTTAGAAATTGAAACTCCATCGTGGCAGAGTTTTTCTGGTCATCTTGAAAGTGTTATGCGCTATGGAGAAAATCCACATCAACAGGCAGCATTTTATCGCAATAATGAAAAACGTTTTGGTATTGCAACAGCAAAACTTTTACAAGGCAAAGCGCTTTCTTATAACAATCTGAATGATACAGATGCAGCCTTTGAACTTGTGGCAGAATTTGATCCGCAAAAAACCGCTGCTGTCGCTCTTATTAAACATGCCAATCCTTGTGGTGTTGCGGAAGGAGAAAATTTGAAAGAAGCTTATTTGAAAGCTCTTATGTGTGATAATGTATCGGCATTTGGTGGAATTGTTGCTTTAAATCAAACCCTTGATGAGGAATGTGCTGAAGAGATTGTTAAAATTTTTACAGAAGTGATTATTGCTCCTGATGCCACAATGGCGGCACGTGAAATTATTGCCAAGAAAAAAAATCTTCGTTTGCTCATTACAGGTGGAGTTCCTGATCCACGCTGTGGAGGACTTCTTGCGAAAACACTTGCAGGAGGCATTTTAGTGCAATCACGTGATAACGTGGTAGTCGATGATCTTAAATTGCAAGTAGTGACAAAGCGGGCCCCAACTCAAGATGAAATGCGTGATCTTCAATTTGCTTTTCGTGTAGCAAAGCACGTTAAATCAAATGCTATTGTGTACGCGAAAAATAGTGCAACAGTTGGAATTGGAGCTGGACAAATGAGCCGCATCGATTCAGCCAAAATTGCTGCAAGTAAAGCAGCAGAAAGTGCGCAAAGAGCAGGCTTAACAGAAACTCTCACAAAAGGATCTGTTGTTGCATCAGATGCATTTTTTCCTTTTGCAGATGGTTTATTAGCAGCAGCTGAAGCAGGGGCAACAGCAGTTATTCAACCAGGAGGCTCCATGCGTGATGAAGAAGTTATCGCCGCTGCTGATGCACAGGGGTTAGCGATGGTTTTTACAGGAACACGTCACTTCCGCCATTAATAATTTTGCTGCTTTTCTTTTCGTATGAGACAAATGTTTCAAGGAATTTTTCATAATTATCGTATGACTATTGATAAATGTTGAAATGGAAGCAGTTATTCAATCCAAAGAAGCTACACGTGAAAAAGTTTATCACCGCAGAAAATGCACATAATTTAGCCATTGGTTAGGGATAAGATGTTCTTGTTGATGTTTTTAATGGTTACCCTTTCGCATGAGAAAAATGTTAAAGGGACATTATCTTGTATTAGATGCATACCTGCTATGATATTATAACACAACTCTTTTTAGTAATATACTCTATTCTTAAACTAAAGAGTGTAATGAAAAGTTTGAGTAGGGGATATGAATATTCTACGTTTTTATAGTAATTGGCGCCGTTATCGTCGAACCGTTAATGCGTTAAGTCGTCTTTCAACATATGAACTCAGCGATCTTGGAATTTGTCGAGGTGATATTGATTCAATTGCACGACGTTATTCGCGTAAATCTTTATGAAAGTTGTTTGAAATATTTGAGAGAATGCTTTGCTATGAAAAAGCATGCATTTTGTGGTTTGTTATTATAACTTCATTTTTAGTATAATAACAAAGAGCAGAAGAGTTGTTTTTCTCGACCATTGTAATGTATTGTTTCTCAAATTTTCAGTGCTTCTGTAATGTACAACATTTGATTTATAATGATAATTTAGCGTTATTCATATTAAATTAGAACCCCGAACACCGTAAGATTCTTCCATTTCAAATCTATGTATGTTGAATCAACCAAAACCATTCGCCTGCACGTTACAAGCGGGGGAGCTGTATGGATAAAAGCTATTAAGAAAAAGCTAAAAATGCCTCTTATGAACCATCTCTAGTGCCAAGAACTGTTACAAACATTGGCACTGATCAATAGTGTGATAGTGCCGAACTGCTCCTTCATAAGCATAAAGATGGGGGGCTTAATGGATTTACCGTTATACCCATCACGGGCATCGTCGCAAAATAGCTTGGAAGCGTTAAGGAATTTTTCTTTAAAATAAGTTCGTGAATATACAATACAATAGCGCTCTGTTTTTCGTGAAGAACGTAATCCTATTAATGCAACTCTCTCAGAGAGAAATATTGATCCCAACAGCACACTTAAAAATTTATCGAAGATAAGAACGACTTAATTTTCTCTCTATATCTTTAAAGGATCAAAATCCTTAACTAGTACTCATCTGTCAACAATGGTCTTTCAAAAACCTTTTTTTCTGAAGCCAATTCCTTTAGCATCACCTCATGAGATTCTATGAGCAAACCTTGCCTAAAAACATCCAACCCATACTCCCAAAAAATGCTTCGTGTATAAAATTGATATGATCTTCAAATTTTGAGAATATTACCACAATAAACAATAATGTTTTGCGACACGCAAAATAAAACGCAATATACTATGGGTTGGAACAATGTTCTAATTTTTTATCAAACGCTTTACGGATAAAACGCCAACGAACTTTTTCCTGAAATGCAGGACGAAAATATAAAACAATCTGTTGTGTCCGTTGTGGACCTGTTAATTCTGCAAAATCAATCGAATCTTCAAGACAAATATCTGCGTCAGGCGATATAAAATACCATATTTGTTCACTCTTCACGTTCTCGTTCTTTACGGCTAAACACACACGTTTGCCATCATAGTTAACTTCAACTTGTGGATGAAGATGAAACCGAACAGCAACATGATTTTGTTCATTTTGCACACTCTTGTGTCTCTTTCCCCCTTTATTTGGCATAAAAAAGCGATCAAAACCTTCAATCGTATCTCCATTTGTCGCCAAAATAAGACCACGCTCATGAATAAGATTAAAGGGTCGCATATAACCATTATGACTCGCAATAAAACCCGTCTTCTCTGAATCCTCTATACGGCACACTTGAACGTCTGTTGGTCCATCAAACAAAAAAGGCGCGCCATTTTTGTTTTTATGATAAAAAGCACCCACTGAACAATCATTAAGCGTAGCTGTTGAATGTGCTGCAGTAACACGCCCTAAATGTCGATACTCTTCCCGCCCATCAGGATTAACACCGGCATTGATAATAAAACGGTGCCCTTGTGAAGACATTTCAAAAGACAAACACCCCGAACAAGCCTGCTGTGCTACAGAGCGGGGTGGAAACTTTCCTGTATCTGCAAGCACTGTTGTTTGATTGGCTTTTAAGCGCTGAAATCCTGAATAACGGGCATAACTAAAAGGATGTCCTCCTGTTTCATCAAGCTCCAAAAGTGATGATAATCGTTCCGATACAAGGGGACCAACCCCATTAAAATGGGCCAACGTTTGATCCTCATGGATAAAGAATCGTAAAGCTGGCAACATACGCTCAACAGAATCAATCAAAATACGGGGTGCTGTTTCATTGCTACGCATAAAAAGATGCCGTAACGACAATAAATCCGATAACAAATTCAGCAAAATAACAGGACTACGGGAAATATGCCCACCATCAACTAAGATTTGACGGGAAAGCTCCTCTATAAGTGTGGTTTGTACCTTTTTTTTCACTGCCGCAGAAACAGGCAAAGCAAGAGATGCGAATGTCAAAGCCACTGCTGCTTGTAAACGTTGATCATTGTGCTCCATACTACAAATTGTTACGCGCAAATAACGAAATTGCAAACCAAGTGCACGTAAAAAGCGTTTTTCAAACCGTTCACTTGCCCCTTCTAACAACATTTTCGAATGACAAATCCATGAAATCAAGCGCCGCGCCACAACAGGATCACTCCAAGCAAGCCCTTTTACCTTCTTGCCAGCATGATCAAACCAGTCTTCTAAAAGAGAGCGTGCATGTGCAGAAGCTAAATCACTTCCTGCTGCCTCCATATGGCGCAACCAATGAAAATCATGTAGAGCCGCTTCCCATTCTAGCGTTGGTGGAACCAATGAAAACGGCGAAACAGCACCAGAATGAACAATGTGACCAGCAAAAGCAAAACGACCATGATAAAATTCATGCGCCATCATCGGATCAGCTACATGCAAATCCATGGGATGCGCTAAAATTTTATGAGGACGAAACCCTGAAAATCGCCAACGAAACAATGGTCCAACCCATAAACGCCGCATAACATTCTGTATCGTATCGATACAGGCTGCCACTTTTACCTGAGGAGCTTTTACCGCAACCGCCAAAATTTCATCTCCATTTATGCTGAATCAAATACAATTTCGACCATTTTTGTAAATGAAGCGTTAATTAAGCAATTTTTCGTAAGCGCGCAGCAAAAAAACCATCCATTCCTAAAAATACGGTTTTCTCAGCATCAAAATTTTTATGACAAAAATCCGCAGGCGTTGTCCGTAACATCCCCCCACAAAGCAAATGTTCCAGTGCTCCCATTTCCTCTGGATAAATAGGGTCTAAAACAATGTCATTGCGTGTCGATAAAATTTTCTCAATAAGATCTTCACCTTCTTCTCTTGCCAATGAACAATTGGAAAAAACAATCCGCCCCCCCACCTTCACCAAAGAAATTGCTGCGACAAGCAAATCATATTGCAACGCCACTAACTTGACGATATCTTCCCTCGATTTCGTCCATAAAATATCTGGATGACGACGGATTGTTCCTGTAGAAGAACAAGGAGCATCAAGAAGAACCGCATCAAAAAGCTGTGTTGAATGGAAATTTTTCACATCGCCCTGCCAAATATGAACTGAAAAATGAAGCCGTTCCATATTTTCTTTTAAACGCTTTATGCGGTTAGCAGAAAGCTCAATTGCAGTCACCTCAGCCCCTTGCAAAGCCAATTGTGCTGTTTTTCCTCCAGGGCTCGCACAAAGATCAGCAACGCGTTTACCCTCAATACTCCCAAGTAAACAAGCAGGCAAAGCTGCTGCAAAATCTTGGACCCACCAAGACCCTTCACGATAGCCTGGTAAATCAGAAACAGAACACTCCAGACGCTTCAATCGAACAGAACCATTGGGCAATACCACACCGCCAAGCCTTTCAGCCCATCCACCACTATCAGATTTCACTGTCAAATCGAAAGGAGGTTCCACACTTTGAATTGCGATAATCTGATGTACCTTTTCTGTTCCATAAGCTGATATTAAAAGCTGTCCAAACCACGCTGGCACACCTTCAATGGTAGGAACTTGTTGGCGTAAAGGCTCTGCCTCACGTGCAACATTGCGCAAAAGAGCATTCACCACCCCTGAAAAACGGCGCATTCGAGGATCAAGTTTCGCCACACGCACAGCTAAATCAATAGCCGCATGATCGGGAATATCAAGATAAAGAATTTGTGCAACACTGATATGCAAAAGATGCTGAAGTGAAAGTGCTTGTGAAGGCAAAGGACGCGCCAAAAAGCGTGAGAGAGCCGCCATAATCTGCCCTCGATGACGCAATGAAGCTGTTAAAATAGCCCGACATAACAAACGATCTCGTTGTGAAAGCTTCAAATATTGTGGATGTCCGTGTTCATTATCCGTCAAACCAGACAGAGGCGTGTACTTATCAACTACCGCCCCCAAAAGACGCACACACACCTGTCGAACAGCTAATCCTGGAACATTTTTTTCAGACACATGCCCCGCTTTTTTGTGTTTCAAAACACCACCTTTATATCACAGTTTTCTCAAGAGCTCTCTCAATAATTCTATGAACGAGATCTTTTTGAATTTTCATAACGAAGCCAAGAAGGACGTTTTGTAACACGCTGAAAAGAACTGTTTTCTTGCTCACCTAATGCATGAGCCTGACCACTATGAAAATCTCCATAGTTCATCCCGCTGCTTTTTTCATGTATAGCGTCTTCTTTATTCCATCCCACACTTTTGGCAAGAGCCCCTTTCATCTCTTCTGCTTGCCGATAAAGAGCAGCGATACGATTTGCAGTTGCTGGATGTGTCGAAAAAAGACTATCCGCTCCCTCACCGCTCAAAGGATTAATAATAAACAGATGCGCGGTTGCTGGATTATGCTCTGCTTCTTCATTATATACCCCACGTCCCCCATCAGCAATCTTACGCAATGCCGAAGCCAACCATAAAGGATTACCACATATTTCAGCCCCTCTACGATCCGCAGCATATTCCCGTGTACGGCTAATCGCCATTTGCACCAGCATCGCTGCAAAAGGCGCCACGAGCAATGCAATAAATCCTCCAATTGCCCCAGCGCCATGAGAATCTTCTGAAGAATTACGCTGTCCTCCCATAAAGAAAGCAAAATTACCAAGCATTGAAATTGCCCCTGCAATCGTTGCGGTTAGAGTCATTGTTAACGTATCGCGATGCTCAATATGTGCGAGCTCATGCGCCATAACGCCGGCAATTTCCTCAGCGCTTAACCGCTCTAACAACCCAGTACTTGCAGCAACAGCTGCATTTTGCGGATTACGTCCCGTTGCAAAAGCATTTGGCTGTGCATTCTCAATAACATAAATTTTTGGTTGAGGAAGAGAAGCTTTTTTAGCTAAATCGCTTACAATCTTATAATAAACTGGTGCTGAATGCTGATCAACTTCACGCGCCCCGTACATGCGTAAAACGATTTTATCTGAATTCCAATAAGAAAAAAAGTTTAAACCACTTGCCATTAAAAGAGCAATGACCATGCCACTACCCCCTCCAACAAGATAACCAACTCCCATAAAGAGAGCAGTTAAAAAAGCCAAAAGCATAGCTGTACGCATTATATTCATTACTCAAAAAACTCCATGATAAAAGTCAATCAATACTATATGATGGTGTTTTCTTTCTACTTCTTCAATGGAATAGGTGTAAAATGAATAAAAAAGATGAGAAAACAAGCAAAAAAAATGCAACTGTCATTAAACAGCAATCTCTTTCTCCCGCAGCACAACGCGCCCTTAAAGAAGCTGAAGAAAGACGAAAACGCGCAACAAAAAAAGAACAACCTTTAGAAAACGGCGGACGCGGCGGCAAAGACCCTTCCCGCTATGGAGACTGGGAAATTAAAGGCCGCGCCATTGATTTTTAAAACCATTGATTAAAAAAAAACAGCGCGGATTTAAACAAGCAGCTTTTTAAAGAAAATCCGTTTTTGATAGACAAAAACGGATAATATTTATTTTTCTAAAGCTTTTAAAAACACGTTGATTAAACAATCATGCTTCTTATGCTGTAGCAGATTCTGCTTCAGCCGCTGCCGCTGCTTCTTCTGCCGCTTGCTTTGCTGCTGCTATACGTTCTTGTGCTTTTTTACCCGGTTCACCTTTATGTGGATTATTACGAGTTGGACGCTTTTTCAAGCCAGCTGCATCTAAAAACCGTAAAACGCGATCTGTTGGTTGAGCCCCTTGCCCAAGCCAATATTGGATACGTTCTTCATTAAGTTTCACCCTCGGTCCATCTTTAGGCAACATTGGATCCCATGCACCAACACGTTCAAGAAACCGCCCATCGCGCGGACTACGAACATCTGCAACGACGATATGATAGTAAGGACGTTTTTTTGAACCTCCACGGGACAAACGAATTTTCAATGCCATATTTTATCTCCTATTGTCAGCTCTGGCTTTCGTTTAAATTGACTTTTTTGTTTTTTGCTCTTCAGCAATAACTTCATGATGACTCACAACTTCTTTAATAATAAATTTTAAAAATCTTTCAGCAAAATCAGGATCAAGATGACTATCTATAGCCAATTGCCGCAAACGCGCTACCTGATATTGCTCACGCAGAGGATCTACTTTAGGCAAATCATAACGGGCTTTTAAGCGCCCAACAGCTTTCGTACAACGAAACCGCTCTGCTAAGATATGAATCAAGGTTGCATCAAAATTATCAATGGATGCTCGTAAATGTGCTAATTCGTTTAATACTGTTTCCTGCATTATATTCCTTTCCCTCTTTACATCTTATTTTTTCTTAGGATGCTGAGGAAAATTTCCCCCATCGACAATGCCATTGGAAATACCAGGAAATGTAGGTCCACGCTTAGGAAGTCCGGGCAAGAGCTTCCCTCCATTACCATTTTCAATTTGCTTTTGAAGCATTGAGAATTGCTTTGGATCCAATCCCGACAAATCCGGTATAGCTGGAGAATCCCCTCCCAAGTTTCCCATACCACCAAAACCCATTTTGGAACCAAGGCCTCCCAACATTTTTCCCATAAAACCACTTTTTCCTTTACCACCCATGGCTTTCATCATATCAGCCATTTGGCGATACATCTTCAAAAGTTTATTAATATCAGCCGCTGTCGTACCAGACCCCTTAGCAATTCGTTGTTTGCGGCTATGTTTTAAAAGCTCTGGATTCGCCCGCTCTTTGGGTGTCATAGATGAAATAATGGCCAATTGACGATCAAACAAACGATCATCAAACCCCGCAGCCGCAATCTGCTCTTTGACCTTCCCCATTCCTGGCAACATGCCCATAATACCGCCCATTCCACCCAGTTTTTTCATTTTCTGCAACTGTTCTGCAAGATCATTCAGATCAAATTTTCCAGCTTGCATTTTTTTTGCAAAAGCAGCAGCTTTCTCGTGATCCATTGTTTCAGCAGCTTTTTCAACCAAAGAAACAATATCCCCCATTCCGAGAATACGATCAGCAATACGACTGGGATGAAATTCTTCTAAAGCATCTATTTTTTCACCAGTTCCAATTGCTTTAATTGGTTTACCTGTAACAGCACGCATAGAAAGAGCAGCGCCACCACGCCCATCACTATCCATCCGTGTTAAAATAATCCCCGTAATCCCTACACGCTCATCAAAAGAACGAGCAAGATGAACGGCATCTTGCCCCGTCAAACTATCAGCCACCAACATAATCTCATGAGGAAGGGAACATGCTTTAATTTCAGCCAATTCGAGCATCAAAGCTTCATCAATATGATTACGTCCTGCTGTGTCAAGAAGAAGCACGTCATAACCACCCAATTTAGCAGCCTGTACGGCACGTGATGCAATATCAACGGGCAGCTGACCCGCAATAATAGGCAAGCTTGCAAGTTTTGCCTGTTCTCCCAATTGGCGCAATTGCTCCTGTGCAGCGGGACGGCGTGTATCTAATGACGCCATGAGAACTTTTTTATTGTGCTTATCAGTAAAACGTTTTGCAAGCTTTGCTGTTGTGGTTGTTTTTCCCGAACCTTGCAAACCAGTCATCATGATAACAACTGGAGCTGGTGCATTTAAATCACTCAGAACGCTTTCACTTCCAAGAATATGAACCAATTCATCATGAACAATTTTAACCACCATTTGGCCTGGTTTAATTGATTTAACGATTTCGGCCCCAACAGCTTTTTCCCGAACTCTATCGGTAAAAGAGCGCACAACATCAAGAGCAACATCAGCTTCCAATAAAGCGCGACGAATTTCACGCAGCGCCTCTACAACATCCTGATCCGATAAAGCGCCACGTCCCGTCAAATGAGACAGGATAGAACCAAGTCGCTCTTGCAAGGATTCAAACATCATTTACCTCATCGTTGCATAACAAACAAACCAAAATAGCATCCGAGAACGCATCGCGCCGTCGGATGTTGACCTCTGAGATCTCTTTATACCCTTAAACTGGGGTCTCAGTCGGTGGCTCCAAGTTAATTTTGTCACTGAAAGCTTGCTCCTTCAAACAATAAAACCCCAGCTTTGTCAAGTTTTATCATAAAATATCTTTTTATACGAAGAAATAAAAACAACAAATACTATACTTCAAAACTTTCAACTTCAACACGCATAAAACAACCTGTTTCCTGTTCCATGCTCCATAATTTTCCGCTAGAGATATCAAACCAAACACCATGCAATGTCAAAAAACCTTGATCTTTGCGAAGCTTTATCCACGGAAACGTCTCTAAATTTCTCAACGAATGGCGAATAGAAAGCTGCTCTAATGCCGTCTGTTTTTCTGGCCAAGACAGCGACTTATTATTCAAAACGATTTCTGCTGCTGGTGCTAAGAGACTTATCCATTGACCGATAAAATCATTTGATAATAAAGATTTATATGTCTCATTAAGAGCAGTACGAATGCCTCCACAATGGGCATGACCAAAAACGACAATATGTCTCACCTCAAGCAATTGCACAGCATATTCAAGAGCTGCTGATGTTGCGTGATATTGGTCATCAGGAGAAAAAGGAGGAACCACATTCGCCACGTTGCGCAGGGTGAAAATTTCCCCTGGCTTAGCATCAAAAATCATTTCTGGTACTGCACGCGAATCACAACAAGCAATGACCAAAACTTCAGGTTTCTGCCCCTCAATCGCCAATTGCTGATAATCTGCTATTTTATATAAAAAATGATTGTTTATAAAGTTTTGGTAACCACTTAAAAGTCTTTCTGGTAAATGCGCCATTCTCTCTTTACTTTTGCTTCTTTTTTTACTTTCATTTTATATATTTAAAAAAACAAACTATTAACATACAAAAATACTAAAAGTGCCCTTTCCTTGAAGCAAAATATTTCTTTAAAGTACAAAATATTACTAAAAAATAGCAAAAACAAACTCATTCTTTCCAAATAAAGAGCTATTTTCTTTAGAAAGAAGGTGTTACAGTATATAAAAAATATAATGGTCTGCTTTTAATAAAGACCCCTTAAGAGCAAAAAGGGAGAGTGAATGTGTTGCAACAAAAAAAAACAGAGACAAAAAACACCCAAGATAAAATAGAACAAATCCTTTTTGCCCAAACCGATAAAGAAGATATTGCTTATTATGAAAATGAAGAACTTCAAAAAGCCACAGCCATCGCGGTAAAAGCTTTTAATCTCCATCAGACGGGAAAAAATACCATCTGCTTTGAGCAAAATTTAACCCGCAGTAACAGACCTATAACCGTTATCACGCTTGTCAATGATAACAAACCCTTCCTTCTGGATTCTATTTTAAATGTTTTTAATCAACACAAAAACCATATCTATTTGATTGCACACCCCATTATTGATTGTGCTTCTGGAAAACGCATCAGTCTGATGCAAATTCACATCGAGTCATTAAACAAACAGCAAATACAAAAACTTGAAAATGAACTCACCTTAGTTCTTGAACAGGTTAATGCTGCTGTACAAGACTGGAAACCTATGCTTGAAGAAGTTGAAAAGCATATTCATGCCTACCAAATAAGTCTTCCCCCGCACTACAAACAAGAAGGCGAAAAGGCCATTGAGTTTCTTCACTGGCTAATGGACGATAATTTCATTTTCCTTGGTATGCGCACTTACAACTTCATTAAAGACCAAAAACCCCTAAAATCCTTTACGGCAAGTAATATTGAACTTGGTATACTCACGGATGCTTCTATTCATATTGTTGACGATAAAAGTATGAAAGAACCTCCTCAAGAAGTTTTATCCTTCATGGAAAGCGATAATCTGTTTATCGTGACAAAAGCGAACAGCCGCTCCAAAATTCACCGTTTTGTTTGGCTCGATTATATTGGTCTTAAAATCTTTGATAAAGAAAACCAACTCTGTGGAGAATTACGCATTGTAGGGCTTTTTACCTCCTCAGCTTATACACGTTCTATTTTGAAAATTCCTTTCTTAAAAGAAAAAGCCCGAACTATTATTCAACGTCTTGGACACAATCACGCCGATTATTCAGGAAAAGCACTCATCAGTGCTTTAGAAACCTATCCAAGAGATGAAATGTTTCGCTCTGATGTTGATACATTGACAGAAAACACTAAGCTTATTCTACAATTAGATGAGCGCCCACGTTTACGGGTTCTTGCCCACACTGATTCTTTTGGACGCTTTGTTTCTATCCTTGTCTACGTACCGCGTGACCAATATAGCAGCAGCCTGCGTGAAAAAGTTGGCGAACATTTTGTAGAGCTTTATAAAGGTGACTTTTTTGAATCTTATCCGCTATTTTTGGAAAGCACCCTTATACGTGTCTATTATATCATCCATCGCAAAGGAAACGAAACTGTTCCCCTTCACGAGCGCTCCACACTTGAACAACATGTACGTTCGATTGCACGAAGTTGGGAAGACAGGGTTCAAGCCATCGCTCTTAACAAGAAAATAACAGAGCAACAAACACGTCTAGCCAGTGAATTCCCCAACAGCTATCGTGATTTATTTTCAGCTGAAGACGCTATTAACGATGCCGGACATATTCTAAGTCTTCATGATGAAAAGCCCCTTTTCGTGATCTTTTATCACGCACAAAACAAAGAAAAACAGTGCATTTCTCTTCGGCTTTTTCACCGCCATGAAGCACTTGCCCTTTCCAAACGTGTACCACTCCTTGAAAATATGGGGTTTCGCGTTATTGCTGAACAAACCCTTGAATTACCAGATGGCAATGGACGCTCTGTGTATCTTCATGATATGCAGCTAGAAAGTACTTTCCAACACTGTATCGATTTTGAAAAAGACGGTCAAAAACACGCCGAAACCTTTGAAGCCATTTGGGCACAAAATGCTGATAATGACGGCTTTAATGCTCTCACCCAAACAGCTGAGCTTGATTGGCATGAAATTGTTATTTTGCGCCATTATGGGCGCTATCTCCAACAAGCTGGAATTCCTTATTCGCAAGATCGCGTTGCCCAAACTTTAAATGCTTATCCTGACATTACCCAAGATCTTTATGCTTTATTTCATTTAAAATTTCATCAAAGCCATACAGAAAAAGAACGGAAAAAAAACCAACAAGTTATTCAAAAGCGCATTGAAGAAAAATTACGGAAAGTCTCTGGTTTAGATGATGATCTCATTTTACGCCGTTATTGTAACCTTATCGAGGCGAGTTTACGAACGAATGCCTTTACGACTCTTCCTGATGGAAGTCCACGGCGTATTTTAGCCACCAAATTAAATCCACGCCAGATTGAAGGTTTGCCTGAACCGCGCCCTTACCGAGAAATTTTTGTTTATGGACCAGAAGTTGAAGGGGTCCATTTGCGTTTTGGACCTATCGCTCGTGGCGGCATTCGTTGGTCTGACCGTGCATTAGATTACCGCACCGAAGTGCTTAGCTTAGTCAAAGCCCAACAAGTTAAAAATGCGGTTATCGTTCCTGCAGGTGCAAAAGGTGGATTCTATCCCCATCGGCTTCCCCAAACAAATGACCGTGCTGTCATCATAGAAGCAGCACGACAAGCTTATACAGACTTTATAACAGCTTTGCTCTCCATTACAGACAATCTGATTAACGGCAAAATAAGTTCTCCCCACAATGTCATCTGTCATGATGACCCTGATCCCTATTTTGTTGTTGCAGCGGACAAAGGAACAGCAACTTTTTCTGATACAGCCAACGCCATCAGCCAAGCAAACCACTTTTGGCTTGATGATGCTTTTGCCTCTGGAGGTTCAGCAGGTTACGACCACAAAGACATTGGTATTACAGCTAAAGGTGCATGGGAAGCCGTCAAAAGACATTTTAGAGAGTCATTTAATCACGATATTCAAACAACGCCCTTCACCTGTGTCGGTGTTGGCGATATGTCTGGTGATGTCTTTGGCAATGGAATGCTGCTTTCCAAACAAACAAAATTGATTGCCGCTTTTGATCACCGCGATATCTTTATTGATCCAGATCCGAACATAGACGAAAGCTATGCAGAGCGTACGCGTCTCTTCAGACTACCTCGCTCAAGCTGGCAGGATTATGATAAAACCAAATTATCAAAGGGCGGTGGTATCTTCTCACGAAAAGAAAAAACCATTACCCTCTCACCTGAAGCAGCACAAGCCATTGGTTTCGAAAAACAAACAGGAACACCCTTTGAAATTATCTCTGCTCTTCTCAAAGCCCCTGTTGATCTTTTATGGTTCGGTGGCATTGGTACTTATATCCGTGCTGCAACAGAAAATGATGCCCAAGTAGGTGATCGCGCAAATGATGCAATACGCATTACCGGAGAACAAGTGCGTGCAAAAATTATTGGTGAAGGAGCTAATCTTGGTGTTACACAACGTGGACGGATTGAATATGTCTTAAATGGTGGTCGATGCAATACGGATGCCATTGACAATTCTGCTGGTGTGAATTGTTCTGATATTGAGGTCAATCTCAAAATTGTTCTTGCATCAGCACTACGTGCCAAAACGTTAACTCGCGAAGAACGCAATAAGCTCTTGAAAAAAATGACGCCTCAAGTCGAGCAACTCGTCTTGCGCAACAATTATCTACAACCTCTTGCGCTTTCTTTGGCGGAAAACCAGAGCACTGCTGATTTGCCCTATCAAATACGCTTTATGCACGACTTGGAACAAAAAAAGCTTCTAGATCGCAGAGTTGAAATACTCCCTGATGAGCAAATTTTACGACAAAGAACAACCCAAGGCAAAGGTCTTCTCCGTCCAGAACTCGCCGTTATTTTTGCCTATGCTAAATTGACCTTAAAAGAAGAAATTGCTAATAGCCCCATTGTTGATGATCACTATTTCAATACAGCCTTGCTGAACTATTTTCCAACCCAAATTCAAGAAAATTTTAAGAAGGAAGTTATTAACCATCAATTGCGTCGTAATATTATCGCAACGCTGATTGCCAACGATATTGTAAATCGTGGAGGCCCCACTTTTGTTAATAGACTACATGATGCAACAGAACAAAAGACTGAAAATATTATTCGCGTTTTCATTGCCATCCGCGATGGTTTCGAAATTCCTCAATTGTCTGAGCAAATTGATAAGCTTGATAATAAAATACTCGGTCTTGTCCAAAATAAATTCTACGCAACAATGACACCAATGCTCTTTGAAACAACCAATTGGGGTTTGCACAACATAGATCTCTCACGTCCATTAGAAGAAATTGTAAAAACAATAAAACAAGCCCGTAGCGTTATTGAAAAAGAGCTTATGCATTCTCACGGCAACGATATTAAGCAAAAGATTGAAGAAAAAGCATTACACTACAGCGAAGAGGGAGCACCAAAAGCATTAGCGAAACAATTAGCTCTCTTGGAAGCTGCTTCAACAATCTGTGATATTTCTTTGATTGCAAAACAAAGCAACAGTGATCTTATTAAAACCGCAGAGATCTACTTTTCACTTGCGCAAATCATTCGTATAAACCGCATTAACGAAGCAAGTCGTATAATTCCTGTAGTAGATTATTATGATAGTATGGCTTTAAGCCAAGCCAAAGAAAATGTTTCTGAAAGCTTTCGGCAAATCGTTATGAAAATCCTCAAAAATTATGGAAAGAAAAAAGATCCTTTTGACACTTGGAAAAAAACAGAAGAAGATCATATTCACAACATTACAAACCGCATTAGCGCCCTTATTGAAAATGATCTCAATATTTCTCGTTTTACTTTTGCAGCAGGATTGATTTCTCAACTTCAAAATATTGGCTTTCAAACCTAAAGAAAATACAAAACGACCCTCTCAATCTCCCGTTCTATCCCACCACCATAACAAACCAACTAAGACAGAACAGAAGTTTGCATTTTAGACATAACACCAAAAATAAAAATCTCGCTATTTATCACAATAGAATTGTTTGCAACAATTTCAAAAAAACAACAGGATTGATTTCTCACCCTAAAAATATAAACTTTCAGACTTAAAAGCAGTACAAAACAGCTAAGCTTTTGCTCCGTTCTATCCATCCATGACTAATCAACAAGGGAAGAACGGAAACCCTATCCCGCATTTTTAGACAGAGCACTCAAAATAAAAAATAAATTCAAATTTTACTGTTAAATATCCTTCATCATAAAAATATAATATATTGATTTACAATCATAATTTTATCATTTTTATGATAATCCGATATTCTAAATTTGTCTCATTTAAAATCTATTTATATTCAATTAATTAACCCCATTTCCCCTTGCATATTGCAAATGGGAAAGCCGAATAGATAAAAACAGTAAAGAAAGGACTAAAAATGCCCCTCATAAACCGCCTCAAGTGTCAAAAGCTGCAGTAAGATTGAGAATTAGCAAATATAAGCAAATATAATATGATGATGTTTTCCCCTAGCTTGTTACTCCGTAACCGAAAAGATGATGGTGCTTAATGGCTTTATCCTTATACCATTCACAGGCGACATCGTGAAATAGGAAGCACTGAGAAATATTTTTTTAACAAATGCGTAAATATGCAATACAAATATATTCTGTTTTACGTGGAAGACATATAGCTTCATTAAAAAATATCAGAAATAAAAGGATAAGCTTAATCCGTTTATTTAAAAGATATAACTGTAATTGCTTTTGAAATGCGTAAAATCGAATAAAAAATGACAGTAAAGATGGATGTTGATTTTCCCCTTTACAACTTCATATCTTCCTACAACTAGGCTATTTACTTGTTTTAAGAGGTTACACCCAAACAGATATATGCAATATGCTCATTCCATATATAAAGACAAAGGTTCCTAAAAAGAACCACACCACCTGTATAAAAAGGCAATTCAGCATACTTTAAAATACCACTTTTCCATACAAACACTGTTGCTATATGTAGTTTGACATAAGATTTTGTACTAAGTGAAAAGAGGTTGGACGGGTTAGGAGTAGGTGGTAATTTTTTATTTTTATAGCTATTTTTTTACCATTAAATACGCATTTTGTTAAAATAAATTTTTAACACTCTAAAATTGCAAAAAAGTGTGAAAATCAGAAAAAGTCGAAATTTGGTAGTAAAGATGAAAAAAGGCTTCGGTACAATACCTAAAGTGGAGCAAGACGACCAAGTTTTAAAAAGCCTAATTTTACCCACCCATTGTTAATGAGCAAGGAAAGAACGGGAGCGCCATCCGCATTTTTAGGCAAAGCACCCAAAATAAAAAATAACGCTTGAAGATTATTGGCTTGCCCAGGAAATAAGCGCTGCAGAGTGTCAAGAAGCTTCATAGACTGAATAAGGACAAGTTCAAATTTTGCTGTCAAATATCCTTCATCATCAAAAGAAAAAGGTCCACTAATACGCACTGCACCACCTGTATGAAAAGTCAATTCACCTTGCTTTAAAAGTCCACTTTTTCCATACAGTCGTTGTTGCCAATTTTTTTCTTCATCTTCAGACAGAAAAGACATGTCATTTAAAATCCATTTCAAATTGCCATCAATTTTAGGAATATCAACAAAAGAAGATTTTAAAAAGGGAGAAGCATCAAAACCGTCAAAAGTTATATGTCCCGATAAATTATTCTTTTCATGTTTTAGATCAAAACGCAAAAATTCTGCCGTTATTTTTTGAAGCATATCTTGTGGCTCTAACGGCTGAATAATCACGTCATGCGTATTTTGCAAAGATGCCGGATCTTCAATATTTTCTTGTGTCGTTTTTTTATCTGTCGTTGGTGCTCTTAATGCTTCTTGAAGCTTTTGATCTTCAGGGGAAGAGGAAAAAGATGAAATCTCAAGCCCTTCAGCTATAAACTTCAATGTTTTACCCGTTTTCCAATAAGGCTCTGTTTCAATCACCAAATTGCGCCAATGCGATACTATGGGAGTTTTTCCGGAAAAAACAATTAATGCAGGAGAATGAACATTAAACTCAACCAAATGAGGTGCGTAAATTGGTGCACCAGCTGTCAAACGCCCCGTCGATACAGAAACCCCATGTAAAGGCCAAGAAAATTGAAACTTGTCACAAACAACACCGACACGTAAAGGATAACCATCCTTGTGCACATTCTCACATACCGCCGCCATATTATGGGAAGATACTTTTGTGAATATATTAGAAACATAGTCTTCTATTTTACGCGAAAAAAAAACCAGAGTGCGCTATAAATAAATATCAGAGCAAGACAAAAGAGCCCACAAATTAAATAACTCAAAGAAAAACTTTTTTGTGATGATGGTATTTGAAAGGATTTAGACAATATTCAAACTTTCTTTATCTCTTAACTTCCTCCCCACCCTAAAAAGGATAAAGATTCCCAACCACGTTCAGTTTATACACAATCCAACTTCTTAATCGACCGGATTTTATCTACTGATCACTTCAAGAAGTCCCTATACACGTTCTAAAGTACAGTATCTCATAAGCTCAATAAACAAGATTTTCTTAAAAAAAACCCATTACACCCTTTAACAAAAAACACCTCATGTGTAAAGTTTTACATAGATTTTCTACCTCTAGTTTAAACCATACTGTTTTACAGCACAACAAAAATGATAATGAATAGTGTTTCTTAACGATAAAGCCATTGAGCCCCCCATCTTTACGCTTATGGAGACCCCAAAGCCAGCACCATCATTATATTTGGCTAGCCCCCAAATGTTGCGACAGCCCTTGGCACTTAAGACAGTTCATAAGAAGCATTTTTAGTCTTTTCTTATACAGTTTTTGCCCACACGCCAGCCCTACTTGTGACATGCAAACAAGAGGTTTTTATTGAGTCAACATACACAGGTTTGGAATGAAAAAACCTTACTATATTCGGGGTTCTCATTCAATATACAAAACCGTGAATTAGCTATATAAATCAATTCGTTGTCAACAATCACACAAGTACGGGCGGTGTACAAAAAATCTGGTGTAATGCGCTTTCAAACCATTGGCTCAAAGCTCGATCATAGATTAAACGACCTTTCAAATGTGCACAAGCAGGTTGAGCACCTTTTTCAGTCAATTTATGTGCCGAACGCACGACCAAACGCCGCATCATAGCGCGTGTAAATTCAGCATGAAACTGCAAGCCCCATGCATTGTTTCCATAACGAAAAGCTTGTGTAGGATATGTATTCCCTGTTGCCAAAAGCATTGCCTCTTTCGGTAAATCATAAATACCTTCATCATGGAAATGGTAGACCATCTCTGGCCAATTCATCAATTCCTTCCCTTGTGGGGTTGCTTCTAGTGGATACCAGCCGACTTCAACAGTCCCATCACTTCTTGTACCAACGCGCCCCCCTAGATTTCGCGCTAACATTTGTGCTCCAAGACAAATACCCAAAAAAGGCTTATTTTCCTTTAGTGATAACGAAATCCAATCAATTTCCTCACCAATATAGGCTTCGCTGTCATTCACACTCATCGGTCCCCCTAAAATAACAACGCCGGCATAATGCTCTAATGTATCAGGGAGTTTTTGTCCAAAAATAGGACGATAAATATCAAGAACAAAACCATTTTGTTGTAAAAATTTTCCCAACCGACCAGTATAGGTAGAGCGCCGATGAATAACGACAGCAATCCTTGGTTTGTTATTTTTTTGTTTTTTATCAAGACATCTCTGATTTAAAAACATTTTTTAACCAATCACCTCTGCTACCAAGCAAAACTTTATTTTTAAAGCATAAGAGAATAATTTTATTGGACAAGACTAACGATATTTTTTCTTCTAGGTCAATTGTTTCTTCTGAGAAAACATTCGTATTATCACATTGGTGCAATTTAAAATAAACGAAATTTTTTCCTCGATAAAGATGTTTCTTCTTCTGTTTTAACCCCTGGATCATCAACATTTAAGTGAGTTTGACTGAACATTTTTACATCTTTTTCTTTTATATCTTGTTTCTCCACCTGCACATTATGCAAAAGAGAATCATCTATAGGTGTTAATTTTTCAAGCTTCTTATCTCCAACATCATCACTTTTTCCCATAACATACTCTTTGTCTTGCCTTTTCGACACAATATTGTCCGCCTCTAATGTGAGAGAAGGCATACAAGGAGGCGCCTTCCATTCAAAACAGCCCAAATGTCCACTGATTGGAGAAACCGCTGACCAAGAAGAAAAAATGGCCCCATCACACATCCACACTGGATCACGTTCAGCACGAAGTGCTAAAGAAAGCCATTGACGCACAGCACCTTGATTGTTTCCCTGTGCCTCTTCAATATCTGCCAACAATAAATAAACACTTTCCCGTGGATGACATTGTAATGCTTTTTGTGCCTTCTCTCTTGCTAATGCTGTTTCACCAGCATCCAAAGCTGCTTTAGCAATAAGGAAAGCCGACTCAAATGCATCTTTATTATAAGAAGCAAGTGTCTTAGCCCTTTTCAATCGCCCAATGGCTCCTTCTTCTCTTTCAAGATAAAGCGCTCCCAAGTCAGGATGAGGCTCCTTTTGCCAAGCCGCTATAATCATTTTATCCGCTTTACGCGTTTCGTTTAATTTATAAAGAATATCAGCAGCAATAACTATTATTGGAACAAAATCAGGCGCCAATTTATGGGCTTTCAAAATAGCTTCACGTGCTTGTACAGGATGTGTATCAAACAAAGAAAGTGCCTGCCCACTTAGTAGTAAAACCTGTATATGCTGCCGCTCTGGAGTCGCGCGAACAGAACGCGGGAGAGCTTTTTGCGTTCTTTCAAAAACAGTAAGTGCCTTATCCCATTTACCCTCAGTACTTAATCGATCAAGCACCGCCTGATGCGCCCATAAAAGTGCTGGCGATAAAGTCAGTGCCTCTTCGGCATATTGTTGCGCTGCTTCATAAGCTTTACTCTTCATCGCTTCACGAAACAAACCATAAAGTCCAACCAGTTTTGTCGGATCTTCCTTTCTCATCTCTTCATAAAGACCGATGGCGCGAACAGAGTCATTTTGTAAAGACAAGGTTTGCGCTTGTAAGAGTTTTACCAATGGCTCTTGTTTTCCTGCAAGATATTTAGCAACCCGTGCTTCCATTTTTTGCGCAACCATACTATCACCAGCAAAAGTTGCAAGAATCCCCTTTGAAAGAGCTTCGTAACCACGCTTTTGATGGCGTTTATAAAAATAATTGCAAAGAGCATTCGGTATGGAAAAAAAGAAAGCCAATAACCACCATAAAAGCACCAGCGTTACAAAAAACAAAATAAGCACACTTAACACTGTAAGAAATGAAGCAGAAAATCTGAAATGCAAAAATGTGAGAACAAAAATACCATTGTGATTAGCAACCCACGTGAAAGCTAAACCGAGGATACAAACAACAAAAATATAAATAAAAACACGTATCATCTTGGGCCTATTTACATCTTTGTTGCTTTAAAAGATCCTTGTTGCACAGACAATAACAATTGCTGCAACAACTGTTGAATAGCAATATGTCTTTCAAGCTGCTTAACAAAATCCATTGAAACATCTTTTGCACTTTGGGGCAATGATTGCCATTCGCTCAAAGCCTTTTCGTAATCACCAGCTTGAATGGCAACTTCCATGCGTGCCGCAATAGCCCCCAGCGTTGTCCCTTCAACATTTCCAATCGGTCGCGAAACAATGAGCCCTTTTATCCACGCTAAAATTCGGTCAAAAAAACCAGCATCTGACGCAACAAGATTTTGCGTACCAACAATTGCATCAGCAACATGAGCAAAATCAACTGAAAGTTGTGCTGAACTTGGAAGACCCACAGTAGCTGTTTTTTGCAACACATCAAGTCCATTAATCGAAGGCGATAATTGCCGCAACAGCTTTAATTCATTATTATAAGATCCACCACGCTCTACAGCATTTTTTAATGAACTAATTGCAGTAAAGAGCGCGGTATCTATTTCTTTTTTCTCACTATTTTTAACAGCAGTTTCTTCCTGTAGTGCTTCTAACTGTTGTTTTAACGCAGCAAGATCATTTGCATTGCTCTGCCCAACAGACAAAGCCGTCTCTATCTCTTTCGACTTTCTAACAAAAGTTTGTACAATTTCTTCAAGAGCTTTTACTTTTTCCTCTAAAATCGCAAAAGCTTTTTTGCTTTCTTCTTTCGATAGTTCATCATTTTTCGTTGTTTTAAACTGTTGTGATGAAAAAGAAGAAAACTCTGTTTTTAACGTATCAATTTCTTGAAAGACCCGCCTCAATTGTTCCTTTGTGTCTTCACCTTGACTTTTTGCGGCTTCAGCAATCTGCAAAGCTTTTTCTCCTCTAGCAGAATTTTCCACAAAAGGAGAAGGAAAAAAACCAGCCCATTGAAGCCCCATAAAAATTCCCAAAGCAATGAATCCCCCCAAAATCCCAGAAAGGGATAAGAAAAGCCAAGTTGTACTAGAGATACTTTTATCCTGACCTTGCATATTCTGTTCTTCTCGCGCTTGAGATTCTACAGAATTATGGATTTTTTCCTCTGAATCATGGGGAACAGCTTCATGTTCAATAACTGGTTTCTTACGGCGCGTACCAGCATAATGTGGTTTAACTTTTGGTTTTGAAGAATCGACCATCTCTGTCACTTTTCGTGCACACTTTTTTTTAATGATAAAATAATAAAATGAAAAAAGTTTTAAAAACGCAGCTTTTCTCAATAATATTTACAAGTATCGCCTTTAATAGACAAGTTTTTAAAAAACATTTGCATTTTATACTCGAAAATACAGCTTTATTTTTTAATCAACGATATCATAAAATTCAAAGAAAATGCCAAAACACATATTTTTCATAGAAAAAACAATTCTAAGAGAAATACTTTGCATCTTTTTCTGTTCATGGTACGCACGCAGGAAAGAAGCTTCAATATAAGGTTTTGTTTAAAATGCGTCTGCTGGGAATAGAAACAAGTTGTGATGAAACGGCAGCGGCTGTCATTGAATATAACAACGAATCAAACAGCCTAATTCTTTCCAATGTTGTTTGGAGTCAAATTGATCACCATGCACCTTACGGCGGTGTTGTTCCTGAAATTGCTGCTCGTGCCCATGTTGAAGTTCTTGATCATTTAATTCTGCAAGCACTAACAGAAGCAAACACAAAATTAAAAGATATTGATGGCATTGCAGCCACCAGTGGGCCTGGTTTGATAGGAGGATTGTTGGTAGGCGTTATGAGCGCAAAAGCACTCTCTCTTGCCACTGGCAAACCATTTATTGCGGTAAATCACTTAGAGGGACATGCTTTAACAGCCGTGTTAACGCACAACGTCAGCTTTCCTTATTTATTACTTTTAGTTTCAGGAGGTCATACACAAACAATCATTGTTCATGGAGTAGGCAACTATCAACGTTTAGGAACCACTATTGATGATGCATTAGGAGAAGCCTTTGATAAAACAGCAAAACTTTTAGGTCTTCCTTATCCTGGTGGACCAGCACTTGAAAAAGCAGCTTTATTTGGTGATAAAAATCGCATCCCTCTTCCACGACCTTTAAAAGGTGAAAAACGGTTAGACTTTTCTTTTTCAGGACTCAAAACTGCTGTTCGACAAGCCGCAACAGCCATAGCTCCCCTTACAGAAAATGATATTGCTGACATTGCCGCAAGTTTTCAAGCCGCCGTGACCGATACAATACATGATCGTATTCACCTAGCCCTACAACACTTTGCCCACCAATATCCTCTCTCTGATAATCAAGAAAAGCGTTCTCCTGCTTTGGTTGTCGCAGGCGGTGTTGCCGCAAACCAAGCCATTCGCTCTACGTTGCAAGAACTTGCCCATCAACATGGTTTTGAATTTATAGCCCCTCCTCTTTCCTTGTGTACCGATAATGCTGCAATGATTGCTTTTGCCGGTGCACAAAAACTCGTACGAGGAGAAACAAGCTCTCTTGACATTGCACCCCGCTCACGCTGGCCATTAGATGAAAAAGCCCCGCCCTTGATCGGGATGGGACGCCGTGGAACAAAAGCATAATAAAATTGACGTCCTACACACATCTTAAAGAACGAAGATTTCTACTCAATCCGGTCTATAGATAGTCCGAATTCTCTATCGAGCAGATTCCATCTGCTTCCCACTCACACAATTCACTTAACCCAAAGATCGACACGTAAACCTAAATATTCACCACACATTCTTAAAAACTTCATGTTTCAAAAAACTGCCTTATATCATTACACTTCAAATGACGGTATTTTACAGCATAATAAGACGCACTCTATCCCACAAAGCATAGATATGAATGCCATTCGTTGACCTCATCATCTTTGACCATTTATTCGTTTCATTGTCATTGTAATTTTAAAGCTTTTTAGAACCAATTTTCTTGCTAAATTCTCTCCAACGCAATGCTCCAATGATCCTATAGTAACTACATTTCAAACAGCAGCTGAAAAGATGATTAAGCTTCCACATGGCTGAGCAATTTTAAGTCTATTACTTCGCGATACACTGATATATTTTTCTGCTACAAGATAAGCAAAATACCTTTATACAACATGAAATATCAATGGAGCGCATTTTTCTATATACAAGTTATTTTGAAATAAGAAAAAACAGATAATGCCCGTTCTTTACTCCATTTTAAAAATCACCCTTGATGATATTACAAAGATACTTATAAAAAATTGGACACGACGAATGCATAACAATCTATGAAAAAGGTGAACACATGGCTTATTGGCTTTTTAAATCTGAACCCCATAAATGGTCATGGGAGATGCAAAAGAAAAAAGGAGCTGATGGCGAACAATGGGATGGTGTACGCAATTATCAAGCCCGTAACAATATGCGCGCTATGAAATATGGTGATAAAGGTTTTTTTTATCATTCAAATAAAGGTTTAGAAATTGTAGGAATTGTAGAAATATGTGCTGAAGCACACCCTGATTCTACAAGCTCTGATCCACGCTGGGAATGTGTGGATATCCGTGCACTTTGTGACATGCCAACACCTGTTTCATTAAAACAAATTAAAGCCAATCCCAAACTAGCAAATATGGCGCTGGTCAAAGCCAGCCGCTTATCAGTGCAACCCGTGACAGAAGATGAATGGAAAGAAGTCTGTTTGATGGGCAACCTTAAGAGGGAAATGCTTTTATCTTAAAACAATAATTTTTATTCATTAACTCATATAAAAAGATGCTTCATAACGCAGAAGAATAAGCACAACACCTCCTTCTGTTGAGGTATTCTCATGCTAAATGCATAAATATGATATTTTTCTTTGTCATTTTTTATCCTGCACTCTTTCTCAATACAGTCTCCTTCCAAATTACACAAAAAACCTCTTTATGATGCATCTTTTCGGCATTGTTAAAAGCAAGGCTTACTCAACAATTATAATAAGCAACACCACGAACATAACACTCAGCCCCTTCACACACAAATGCAACGAAAAAACAAAACTGAACGTGGATAAAAAAACAATAAAAATGATCGTGAAATTCTCCTAAACAGTGCATATGTGCTAGGTGTTGCACAATTCTCTTCACACTTAAAAAACGCATCATATTGCGTGTTTATTGTTTTGCATGTTGGACGAGTGCGCCTCATACCGCAGGATTCTCTCATTCCCAACCTGTTTTATATTGAATCAATCAAAAGCTATTTGCTTGCACATTCTAAGCGGAGAAAGTCCCATATAGATAAAAAACGTGAAAGAAAGGACTAAAAATTCCTCCTATGAATCGTCTCAAGTGCCAAGGACTGTCCGCAACACCCACGAGCTGGCAAAGTGAATGATAGTGGCAGCTTGTTTCTCCATAAGCGTAAAGATGATGACACTCAATAGCTAAAACACCTTCTAGAACATAAAAAACGCTTCCAACCAATACGTAAAATACCCTGCAGACGGAATACCTTCTTTTCAGCAAGCAACCATTAGAAATTATAAAAGTTTATTTTTTAGAAGCACTCTTTTTTAATTTTCCTCTTTTAATTTTTCTTGCATGAAATCTCATTTTTCATGAAACTATATCAATCAGTGCATCAACATGCCTATAAGGAAAAACATGAACCACTATACTCTTTTAATCGTTGAAGACGATGATCTACGCCCCATTTTAGTAGAACAATTGCAAATGCATCAAGAGTTTAAAATTTTCCAAGCAAAAACAGCAGAAGCGGGAATGAGAATAATCCAAGAAGAAAATATTGATCTCACTATTTTGGGATTTCAACTTCCTGATCTTGATGGCTACAAAGCCGTTAAACAATTACGCACCCAAGGATTTCGTGCCCCCATTATCATGATAATAAATTATGATACAGACTGTGATAATATTTTAGATCTTGAAACAGGCGCCAATGATTATGTAACAAAACCCTTTCGCTTTGCGGTGTTATTGGCGAGAATTCGAGCACAGTTGCGCCAATATGAACAAAATGAAGACGCAACCTTTCATATTGGTCCCTATACTTTTAAACTAAGACAAAAACTTCTTCTTGATCAATGCAACAATAAAATCTGTCTCACAGAAAAAGAAGCAGCGATCCTTAAATGTCTCTATCATGCCAATGATAAAATTGTCAGCCGTGAAACATTGTTAGAACAAGTTTGGGGATATAATGAAAATATTGTCACCCATACTTTAGAAACCCATATCTATCGTTTGCGACAAAAAATCGAAAACGATCCCTCCAATGCACAAATTCTCATGACAGATCAAAATGGTTACCGTTTAAATCTTTAATTCGAGATTTACTGTTTCAAAAATAATTTTAATATCCTAAATGAAAACAGAAACGAGATGAAAAAACCTTCGCATATAATTCGAATGCTATTACATAGAACTTACTCTTATGACAAAATATATAACATTATGAATAAAAAACGAAATATTCTAACATGAGAACCAAAAACAAAAATGCTTTCAACCCTCACGATATACTTTGTAACTTCTGTTTCACATGCTTTTGTTCTTTCTAAAGTTTTTAATATGTTTCGCATATAAATAATCGTGATATCTTTTAGCAACATTCTTGATCATAACTATCATCTTTAGATGAGTGCTATTTATGATTATTTTTTTCAAAAAAACCGCTCCACACACTGCTTTATCTCATATTCACTAGCCTAAATTGAGAGATGTTTTTTATCTTTATAGTTTTCCTCTATTCTTTATGACGTTATCTCCTCTTAAGAGGTTATATGATTCATGATATAACGCTAAATGTTTATCCTAACGATAAAGCCACTGAGCACCACCATCTTTACGCTTATAAAAGAACAAGCCAGCACCATCACACACTTATGTTAGATCTCGATGTTGCAGAGGAGCCCTTGATACTTGAGATGGTTTATAAGAAGCATTGTAATCCTTCCTTGTACAGTTTTTAACCACCCTAAACCATATTATGTAAGATCTCTTGGACTCTGCTATTTTTACGTTTACGAAGATACCAGCATTTTTTTCTTTTAAAATGTTTCCACTATTCATGAAATATGGTTCGGTATATAGATACTTGAGATTTTTATTCACATACCAATTCCACATATTAATGTACAAAAGAATATTTTTTAATTGTAAATGCAAAAAATTGAAATAAGAGAATGCCTCTATATTTGCGGTTCTTATGACAATGACAAAATGATTAATTATCTTTATAAATTAAAATATTTCTTGTCTGTGGTGATAAAGTAGGAATAAAAATACGTCGCGACTGACGACGCTGTACGAGCAAACCCTGATAAACACGTTTTTGTGCCTGACACATTAAGAGTCCACCAAAATAAGGCAAAAGATAGCGAGCAAATGGCTCATAAAAAAATGAGAACAACCGCGAAAAATAACCCGTAGAGGGCATATAGTGTACAATTTCTTGTATTGGCCCAGAAACAAAATTTGTTTTTTCGAACAAACGAGTAATTTGTTGCCGACTATAGGGTTCGCCATAACCAAAGGGCGTAGTAATATTGCGCGCCCAAAAACCAGAGCGATTAGGTACAATAACGATCAAGTGGCCATTAGGTGCTAAAACACGCCATATTTCATTCAACGTTTCAAATGAATTTTCTGTATATTCTAATGCATGTACCAATAAAATACAGTCAACTGACGCATCAGGAAGTGGCAAATCTTCTTCAAAAACAAGCGCTGTAGCAACTTGCTCAGAACAAGGCCAAGGCGAAACACCCTGAGAAGCTGGCATAAAAGCAAAACATTGTTGGGCACGTTCACGCAATGTAGAAAGATAAGGAAGTGCATAACCCAATCCCATAATCCGTTTATCCGTAAGATCAGGCCACCATAAATTCAATTGGTCACACAGCGTTTTTTGCACACGCAGTCCAAGTGCAGAAGCATAAAAATCTTTCAGCGTAACGATATCCAACTCAACATACCATGTAGAAACAAATTTCAAACATTACAGATTTTCATATACCAAACCTATATGGACTTCTGCTTTTTTTCCGCAATAGCGAACATTTCAATATTGCATATTTTAAACTTAAATGATTAAAAAATCAGTACAATAGGATGATTATTGCCTTACAAGCACTTTAATCATTTTTTTGGAGATAAACCCCATAGAGGTTCTTCATATACTGTTTTTGACATCAATTAAGAAAAAAGCCAACACTGGTTAATTAAAATGAAGCAATCTTTCAAGATAGTTTTTTTCTTCTTCTGAAAGATGCTCTTTACCAAGACGTTTGCGAATTTCATCCAAAATCTGCCGCGTACGCATTTGATCACTTTCTTGTGGTAGTGCCTCGCCTTCTTGTTCTTCATCTGTTTTTGAAGAAAGTGGACGTCCTAACGGATCTTTAGGACCAGAATCAGCATTTTGATCATTTCCCGTTTCTTTAAGTGTTTCGCGCATTTTTTTCAAAACATTTTGTGCACCTTGCCTCAAAGATTCCAAAGCATCAGACTGATTTTGTATAGATACCTGATGATTTCCATTATCAAGAGCATTTTCCGCAGAATTCATTTTTTCTTCTGCCCTTTTCAAGGCGCCCCCTGTTTCAAATCCTTGTTCTGATAATTCTTTTTCTAATGTTGATAATTCAGATTGCAATTCAGCTTGACGTTTTTTTAAAGATTTTTTTTGTGTTTCCGGTACATTTTCTCCGCGTTTTTGTTCCATCTCTAACTGATGTGTTTCATTGAGAATTTCTTGCTGACGACGCATTAAATCTCCAAGCTGGTCCATCTTTTCTTTCATTTGTGCAGATTGGCTTTTTTCTCCCTCATTTTGATTACCTTTTTGCACATGCAAATGATCAAGCGTCTGTTCAACTTCCGCCAAGAGTTGTTCAGCTGCTAAAGAAGAGCCTGTTTTAGCCATTTCCTCAATTAAATTTAACTTTTCTTGTAATGTAGCTTCAGAAAGATTAGGACTTTTTGAGCTTTTAGAATTTTTAGAAACTTGACTATCCGGTGCTTTTTCAGCCAAAGCACGAATATACTCATCCATAGCTTGACGTAAATCTGCCATAAGCCGTTCAATTTCTGCCGCTGAAGCACCGTAACGCAATGCATCACGTAAAGCAGCTTGTGCTTGTTTTAACTTTTTTTGCACGGATTCAAGTTGATTGCCTTCAATACCCAAAGCAATTTGCCATAAATAATCCACCACATCGCGCAAATCCTCGTCTGTTTGTGCTAAAGAAAGTCTTGTCCACGCACTTTGTAGAACAATAAAATGCGATGCATTTTGCAACCCCTTTTCTGGACGTACAAGCAAAGCAGAAAGCATATCAAGTACCCGCTCTCGCGCTAAAGGATTAAGAGCTAATAAACGACGCAGTTCAACCACTGCGCGTGCAACAGGATTCGAAAAAACACGCTGTGGTAATATCATAACAAAAGTTTTGCTACGCCCTTTCTGCCCCGCACCATCTTCTGCCACCAAAGTAATTTTGACTTGCGAACCCGCCCATGGATGCGCTGATATATCCTGCACCATTCGCATTTTCCCCTTTCCACCACGCGGAAGAAGAAGCTCTATTTCCGGAGCATTATAAAGAGAAGAAGCACTTTTATTCTGAGGAAGAAAAGGCTCTATTTCAACAAAAGCCTTTGTCACACCATAATCATCATCCACCACATATCGTAACTCCAATGATCCCGTTAAAATCCTCCCTGGTTTTTCCAACCAATGAATTGTTGGAAGCGTGTCCTTAATTATCTGCAAATGCCATTGCTGTTTTTTACGACGTGATGATACAAATAAATTTATTGGATGCTTTAAATGTGTTTCAAAATGAACAATTGGATCATTCAAAGCTGTTTGTTCCGTTTTCTCTGAAAACGAAACTTCCCTCCCATCTTCTACAGACTTTGCTTTTACTGTAATGCCAGCCCCATTGACAACACGCACAACAACATTACTCCCTTCAGGGATTTCTAGTTGTGTTTTCTCATCTTTTGTCAAATAAATCGGTGCCACACCGGTATAAGCAGGTGGTGTTACCCAAGCATCAATCCGCATGAGTTTTTCATCAACGATAGGACGAAAATCAAAGGCATCAGCCAAACGCCCCCCTTGTGAACCAAAAGAAAAACTAAAAGCGCACACAAAAAGAAGAGCACACAAAGCCCTCAAAGCTAAAGGATCATAATCCGCACTATTAAGAGAGATAAATCCAGTTTTTAAATGGTATAATTGCTTTGCCATTCGGCGTTGATGTTCACGCCAAATAACAGCACTAAAATCTTCATCATTTTCAGAACATAAACGATCTGTCTGAATATTCAAAGGCTGATGTCTAAGATCATTGACGCGTTCAAGGCGGCAATTTACTTCCCGCATTGTGGGAAACCGAAAACGAATAAGAAAAAATAAACTCGCCCCAGCACAAATAAGTATAACCCCAAGTAAGAGCAAATGTGACCAATAGCCCAAAATACCAAAAAGTCCCAACCAGCTAAACGAACAAAAGAGACTAAGAACGAGGAAAAATGGTAACAACCGTACCCACATCCGTTCAAATGAAAGGATCCCCCACATCAAAATGCGCACACACAAAAGCTTCATTGCAAAACCTTTGATGTTTTTATTTTTCATAAACAAGCATTTATCCCCTTTTATCGTGGTGCATTAAGATCATAAACCCCATACAAAACAATTTCTAGAAAATAAATTGTTTCATCAAAGTTTAGTAAAAATAAGACCCAAAATATTTAATAATGCTCAATCTAATTTGGGCTCAATCCAATCTGGAATATGATCACAGCCTATCAATTGTGCATAATCAAGGCGTGGACGAATGACTGCATAACGCGTATCCTGAACCAGAACTTCCGGCACCAAAAGTCGACTATTATAAGTGCTTGCCATCACTGCGCCATAAGCCCCTGCTCCTGTTAACATCAAAACATCACCCGCTTTCAACACTGGTAAAGAACGTTCCAAACCTAAATAATCACCAGTTTCACAAATAGGACCGACAATATCAGCATTAATCAGAGGGGCATCTATTGGTGTTTTTTTCACTGGCATTACATTTTGCCACGCATCATAAAGCGTTGGACGCATGAAATCATTCATCGCCGCATCAACAATAACAAAATTTCGTCCTTCCGCCTTTTTTAAATACACAACCGATGTCACCAACACACCGGCTTCACCAACAATACTACGCCCAGGTTCTAGGATAATATTGATCCCTAAAGGCGCAATATGTTTCTTTACCAGTGCTGCATACTCAAAAGGAGAAGGTACTGGATGCTTCTCATAACCATAAGGAATACCAAGCCCGCCCCCAATATCGATATGGGTTATCGCATAACCATTATTCCATAATTGACGCACAAAATCTGCAACAATAACAAATGCATCCTCAAACGGTTTTAAATCACAAATTTGACTGCCAATATGGAGATCAACACCACACACATGAAGACCGGGCAATTGAGCTGCTTTTTTATATGCATCACCCGCCAAAGACAGTGGAATACCAAATTTATTCTCAGACTTACCTGTTGTAATTTTCTTGTGAGTCTTAGCATCCACATCAGGATTAAGGCGTAAAGAAATACGAGCTGTTTTTGAAAGCGCAGCAGCCCGCGCCGATAATTGTTCAAGTTCTGGCTCTGATTCAACGTTAAAACAATAAATATCTTGTGCAAGAGCAAAATCTATTTCTCTCACTGTTTTACCAACACCAGAATAAACAATATTCTGCGCAGGAATACCAACAGCAAGTGCACGCCGTAATTCCCCTTCTGAGACCACATCAGCTCCCGCTCCATTGTTAGCTAAAAGTTGTAAAACTGCTTGATTGGAATTCGCTTTAACCGCATAAGCAATTAAACTCGGCATATCATGAAATGCATTCTGATAATCTTTAAAATGTGCAACGATTGCGCTAGCTGAATAACAATAAAAAGGTGTTCCAACTTCCCGCGCAAGTTCCAAAAGAGAAAGACCTTCAGCGTGAAGCACACCCTGATGATAAGAAAAAAAACGCATAAAAATTCCTATTGTATTAACCGATCAAGAATAAAAGGTTTATCTGTTTTGCCTTGAGAAACAAAAGTTCCTTGTGAAGAATTCACTCCTGTTGAAGGAGGTAACTCTAATGACCCTTTACGCCCACACCCAACGACACCAAAGCCCCCAAAAAGGACAATCATCAACCCCTTTATTATAATTTTCATCTGTCCTCTTTCCTCATCTCGATTTCTTTTTTACCTTTAAAATACAATCACTCAAGCGCTCACGAGACGCTTTTTCCAATACGCAATTTGTCGAAGAACCTCTGAAGGCGCTGTTCCCCCAAAGCTTTTACGACTTTCAACAGATTTTTCAACGGTCAAAACATCAAAAAGTGTCGCATTGATATCAGGACAAATTGCTTGAAGTTCATCTAATGATAAATCATGAAGGCGACACTGTTTTTTTTCTGCCAATGCCACAGCACACCCTGTGATGTGATGTGCTTTGCGAAAAGGAATCCCTAAATTGCGTACAAGCCAATCCGCAAAATCTGTAGCTGTTGCATACCCTAAATCCGCTGCTTGTTTCATGGCTTTTTTATTCACTTTCAAATCAGCAATCATCCCTGTCATTGCTGCTAGTGATAATTCCAAACTCAAAGCCCCATCAAACACATATTCCTTATCTTCTTGCATATCCTTTGAATAAGCAAGCGGTAATCCTTTCATCACCGTTAACAATCCCATAAGTGCACCATTCAATCGACCTGCTTTCGCTCGTACTAACTCTGCCGCATCAGGATTTCTCTTTTGTGGCATAATAGATGAACCCGTTGAAAAAGCATCTGATAAATGAATAAAACAAAACTGTTCACTTGACCAAAGAATTATTTCTTCTGCTAAACGTGAAAGATGTGTTGCACAAAGAGCGCCAGCGCTTAAAAATTCCAATGCAAAGTCACGATCTGAAACACTATCAATTGAATTGCGTGTAGGTTCGCGAAAGCCTAGCGCTTTTGCTGTCATAAAACGGTCAATTGGAAAGCCTGTCCCCGCTAAAGCAGCCGCCCCTAAAGGCGATTCATTCATTCGCTCAAGAGCATCACGCATCCGCGATAAATCTCGACCAAACATTTCAACATAAGCCATCATATAATGACTCAATGTTACGGGTTGAGCCAATTGTAAATGCGTAAAGCCTGGCATAAAGGTATCAACATGTTGTTCTGCGCGAATAAGTAATTGCTCTATCAATCCTTTTAAAGCTTGTGCTATCTTTTGCGTTGCTTCACGTACCCACAAGCGAAAATCAACAGCAACTTGATCATTGCGTGAACGCGCCGTATGCAAACGCCCAGCTACAGGACCTATCAATTCGCTCAGCCGCGCTTCAATATTCATATGAATATCTTCAAGCTTTCGTGAAAAAACAAATTTACCGTCTTCAATTTCTTGGCGAATAAGTTTCAAACCATGAACAATTTTTTCATAATCTGATTGTGAAATGATTTTCGTTTGCGCTAACATAGCCACATGAGAAAGAGAACCTTCAATATCTTGTCGATAAAGTTTTTGATCAAAATCAATAGAAGCATTAATTTCTTCCATAATTGCAGCAGGGCCTGCCGCAAACCGACCACCCCACATTTGGTTCTTTAACTTCTCATCTGTCATATTCTGAAAACACCCATCCAAAGGACAAAATTATGATTTTTCAAATTTTCATCAGCGAAAAAAACAATAAAAAAAGGCAACTCTCCCTTGCATTCTTTATCATTGCATTGAGTTTATACGCAACCATAAACTACGATACCAAAAGAGAGTTTTTTCTTTTCAATTTCATTTCAGCAGCACAAGCACAAGAAATAAATACTGATAAAGCACGAGCAGAAAAAATGATGGCGATACGAAAAGCAGCAAAAGGCTTTTTTAGCCACATACGATTTGCTGATACGCCCTCAGATATGAATAAACTCTCTTTCAAGGATATTCTAGGAAAAGAGCACACACTCAGCGAATTTACTGGAAAACCAATGCTGGTCAATCTATGGGCTATTTGGTGTGCACCTTGCCGCACAGAAATGCCTGAACTTGCGCAATTAAAACGTGAATTAGGTGGAGAAAACTTTGATGTCATAGCTATTAATATCGATAAAACTGCTTCTCCTGAAAAAATTCAGCAATTTTTACAGAATATTCATTCAGATAATTTGCTTTACTATCGCGATGAAACAATGGATATTTTCAACAATGTTAGAAAACAGGGGCTCGCTTTAGGACTCCCCATTACATTACTCATTGATAAAGATGGATATCTCATTGCTTCTTTCAATGGTGCAGCTCCGTGGGCCAATGACGATGCCAAAGCACTTATAAAAGCAGTCATTAAAGAAGCCCTATAACTTTAATAACCGCGTCTTTTTAAACGTTGTATAACAAGATCCAGTGCTGACAAAAAAGCAGAACGGTCTTTACGAGAAAAAGGACGGGGACCACCTATTATACTGCCCTGTCCACGCAAATCTTCCATCAAATTGCGCATCGCCAAAGCCTGACCAATTGAATTTACATCAAAAATACGCCCCGTTGGCGAAAGACAAAAACCCCCAGCTTGCACAACCCGTGCTGCTAAAGGAATATCACTGGTAATAACGATACTTGCCTCATGCACATGTTCTACAATCCAATCATCAGCACCATTGAATTCACCAGCAACGACCACTCTTTCAATGAGTGCTTCATCTGGAAGAGACAAAGAACGATTTGCCACAACAAATGTCTTAAGCTGATAACGATTCATCACACGATAAACTTCATCTTTTACAGGACAAGCATCCGCATCAATCAACAAAGTGATAGCAGGCTTTATTGGGATATTCATACCTTGGCTTTCAAGCAATAATAAACTCTTTCATTCATCTGAATGTTGCAAATCCTTGCGATAAAACATTATCGCCGCGTTTATTTCTCCTCCCAAAATAAAAATTGCACTCAATATGTAGAGAAAAATAATAGCAACCATAATAGATGCCAACCCTGCATAGGTAGAAATATAATCAAACATCGTTAAATATTGCGCAAAAGCGATAGAAGCCATAAACCATATAAACATTGTCACCACTATTCCTGGTAAAATATCTATAATTTTCCGCCGCCCTGCTGGAAGCCATTTATGAACAATCAAAAGACTGATAAACAAAATAACGATTGCAACTGTATAACGCCATACACGAATAACAGCAATATATTCAGTCATAAAAAAAGAATGATTTTGCATAATTTTGATCAACAAAGGCGCCAGAATCAATAAAAAACTAATCACAACAAGACCAACAGCTCCAAGGATTACAAAAAACAGACTTTGAAAACGACAAAATAACAAACTCCGTCGATCAGTAACACGGTAAGCTTTATTTAAAGCCGTACGCAAAGCCTCTATCCCATTAGAAGCAAAATAAGCCGTTCCAATGACAGAAAGCGTCAACACACCTCCTCGATGAATGGTTAAAACATTGACAATTTCCTGAGATAACGGCTCTGCAATAACATCAGGCAATAACTGCACCAGTGCTTTAATTTTCTGCGGTGTATAGGTAAAAGCACCTAGAAAACGAGCAAACGATGTTCCAAAAATAAAAAAAGGGAAAAATGCTAAAAGCCCCGATAGCGCAACATGGCTTGCAAAAGCACTCCCACTATCACGCCAATAATGACTTACTGCGTCACCAAAAATACGATAGCTATACCAAAAGATATTTTTTAACAAAACTCAATACTTTCTGGTAAAACTCTTCCTCAGTCTATTTCAAGTTTTATAAAAATCATCAAAACTCTGCAAATAAACATTTTGCAATGTTGCAATATAACGGTCAATAATCAATACGGTCAAGCCCGACTTTATACCAAAACAAAAACAATAACCCACTCTATGAAGTTCTACAACGACTTCATTTTTTTGTTACTTCTACAGATCAGTAACCTCTTCTGTGCATCATATGCCCTATAGAGAACTAAGCAAGATGATCGTGCACACATAAAACCTTTTGAAGTCATGGTTATCTGTATCGAAGCAATCACCACTCTTTTTTATTGCAATCTATGACTGAATAAAGAAAAAACTTCTTATCGATTTCTAGAAAAAACCAACGAAATTCAACAACCCCCCCCTTGCTTTTATTTACCCTTTTTTAGAAACACTCTGACGTCCAAAATCAGGAGCATCAATTTCCTGTCCAGCATCAATAATATTGCGACGTACAGCACGCGTACGTGTAAAAAAGTTAAACAGTGTCTCACCATCTCCTAAATGAATTGCCCGTTCTAAAAAAGCAAGCCCTTCACTAAAACGACCCAACATTTCTAAAATAGCATCTTTATTATGCAAACAAATATCCCGCCACATAACGGGATCAGAAGAGGCCAAACGCGTAAAATCACGAAAACCGGAAGCGGAATAAGCAATCACTTCCGAATTTGTTACTTTTTCTAAATCACTCGCTGTCCCAACAGTATTATACGCAATCAAATGGGGTAAATGTGAAACAATAGCCAAAACAAGATCATGATGCTTAGGTTCCATCTTTTCGACACGCGCACCACAAGCTTCCCAAAACGCTGTTAATTGTGCGACAGCAGCAGCATCGCTATCCGCAAAAGGCGTTAAAATACACCAACGATTCATAAATAAATCAGCAAAACCAGCATCCGGTCCTGAATATTCCGTTCCAGCAATTGGATGCCCTGGAATAAAATGAACCGTTTTTGGCAATAAAGGTGCCATTTCCGCAATAACCAACGCTTTCGTAGAACCAACATCACTCACAATCGCTCCAAGTTTTAAATGATCACGAATGGTTTTTGCCACTTCTGCACTAGCCCCAACAGGAACAGAAAGAATAACCAAATCTGCTCCTTCAACAGCTTTTGCATTATCTGTCGTATAAAAGTCCCCAAGCTCCAATTCACGCGCTCTTTTCAGGGTTTCTGGACGACGTGTTGCAATAGAAATCTGAGCCGTAAGATTTTTCTTTTTAATCACTCTTGCTAAAGAAGACCCAATCAGACCGATCCCAATGAGTGCTATTTTTTCAAACTGGATATGGAGCATCTTTCACCTTCAAAGATTCTTTGCAAATGGCAATAAAGACAATTGTAAAATCACAATTTTCTTGTTTGTTTGTTCAAGAGTTATGCGTAAAACATTAAAAAATGACAACTAGGGAATAAAGAATAACGCAGTTTACCAATTATCACCTGCGCAAGCTGACAACAGATCACTTTACCTAGAAAACACATAAAAAATAAATGACGAGAAATCTAAAATCACGCTCTAAAACTCCCTCTTAATTACTGATCAAAGCGCATCACCGAAACAAAATAAAATGCACTCTCAATTAGGATAACAACGACTCTACATAAAATCCCATCAGTTTACTTTATCTTACTAATTTACTCACAAAAAAACACATCAAAAGCGTAAGCAGACACTAACTCTTCTCCAATTATCCCGATACGTTCATTAATTTGTACATTAGACCTATATAAAACGTATTGCGTCTCCACCTACAACATCAACATAAGTTTCGCGAATATTGAAAACACCGTAAAACAACGCATACCAAAATATACCATTAAAAACATTTTCCTCTCCCGATTCCGGATACCGTAAATCAAATAAATATGAGAAAAACACGCCCTCTCAATAAAGAAAAAGTTTGATAACAAAAACACCGAATATCCCTTTAATGGAATCACACCCCTTACGTAAAACAGAACGCCCTCAACAGAATAAATTTGGATTACAAATTCATGGGTTTGTTTTAAAAGGCATCTCGCTCCCTAGCCTATCTCACGACAGTGTTCGTAAATGTTATAACTATAAATCTATTAAGCACGACCCTCTTCACACTTAATAAAACACTATCATTATATTTTCCTACCCCCAATGCTGCAAAAAACCTTGGAATTTGAGAGCATTCATAAGAGGCATTTTTAGTGCTTTCTTGTACAGCTTTTATCCACACGCCCCCCACTTATGACGTGCAAAAGACATTGTTCTGATTGATTTAATATGAAAAATAATAAATTATTAATAATAAACAATGGCTAGCTCTGTTTATGAGACACATTCATTGCTAAGATAATCATCTCTGTATCAAACATAAAAGTTTCCCCATAAGTGCTGTCGTTTTCATCATAATCTATTTTGACCTTCTCCTCATCCCACGAAGATTCTTAATTCATACAGATCTGCACACCATTCACTTTCTTGTCTAAAAGATTCCTCTAGCTCACTATTTTATGTGATTCAATTAATCTATAATACATTGATTTATAAAAATAACAATTTTTTTCAATTTGAATTATAACTTCGAATACTGTAAAATTCTTCCATCACAAACCCTCTTATCAATTAAAATCTCTTGTCTACACGTCACAAGAAGACACGTGAGAAAAAATGATGAAAAACGCTCTCTAATGTTAAAAACTGTAGCAACATTAGAGGCTAGCAAAGTATATAATGAGTGTCGACTTTCACTTTTATTAAGCGTAAAGATAGAGTGGCTCTATGGGTTTTATATTCTTCACAAGGAACTTTACTTCTACACCATTCATAAACACCGCCGCGAAATAGATATGACGCGCATTGAAAAATATTTCTAAGAAAGCGTATGAATCTACCATACAAGTGTCTTCTGTTGTTTGAGATACTCTGTTTTACATGGGGATGTTACTCCATTAAGACTCTATGAACCAACCTAATATTCACCAAATACCCACACAAAAAAACATCGAACACATAAAATTTGATATGAGCCTCGTATCACTACTCTAAAAAACAGTATTTTACGACACAACAAAATAATAAAACTGTTTCAAAATGGCCTTTTGAAAATAAACTATTTCTTTTGAAGAAAAATTTCTATCAAGCTTTCAAGCTCCTAAAATGCATCTTCAAAAATACAAGTTCCACCAACCTCTACTTGATAGCATAACAGTTTTAATTGCTGAAAATACCTCTGTGGTATACCAAAAATAAAAAATCATTATATTTCTAAGCTGTTAAGCTGCCATCTGGCGTCGTGCAATAATTGTAAGCCCTAACAAAACTTGACGAATGATAGCTTCGCCCAAAAGTGGATTTTTACGACTGTCTAAAACAGCACTCTGAATTCTTTCCATTGCATAAGAAATTTGTTCTAACTTCCAATATTTTAAAGCTTGTTCAACGATCTTTTTCCGTTGAAAAAAAATGGGAGGACGAGCTTCAGAAACCACCGTAAAAGACGATTTTCCTTCAACCTCTACCTGATAACGCAATAGCTGTAATTGCTGAAAATGCCTTTGAGCTGTACTCAAAATTAAAAAAAGTGCCCCCTGCACTGCTGCATGTCGGTTAAAATGCGCTTCAAAGCCTGATATATCGCCCAATAAAAGAGCATCAATGACTTCATCTTGAGAAAGAACACTTACATCACTTACAACAGCTTTCACATCTTCAAGAGTAATATGAACATTTGCAGCGTAAAGACAAAGCTTTTCTAATTCACCTCGTGATACAAGGCGATCCGCCCCTAAACATTCATGCAACCATCTACGTGCATCTAAAGAAAGAGTCTTCTTAAACTGTCCTAAAACCTCATCAATCAAACCGTCAAGAGAACGCATATCATCGGCAAAACAGGGCAAAGCCATCGCTTTTGATGCCGTTTCAACAGCATTGCGCAACCCTGTTCCTTTTTTTAAATCCCCTGCCTCAATGAGAATAAAACAAGCTTCTGGTGGCTTCTCAATTAAAAGTTTTAAAGCAGCAAGAAAACCTTTTTGGTTAGCAGCATTAGAGATCCATATCAAACGATCTCCTCCAAAAAGAGATAACGTACGCGCTTCATTTTCTAAACGTGCAGGATCTTTATCAATTTCAGCAGCATCCAAACGAATTGTCGAAAATGGATCTTCTATTGCTACCCGTGTAAGTTTTGCAAAACATTGTGCACGCTCACAAATAAGACCACGATCTGGCCCATAAATGAGAACAATAGGAAAAGCACGTGAAAAACGCATTAGAAACTGATCAACTTCATGTGCTTTTTTCTGAGCCACACTATTAATCCATTAATAGTTCATCATCATCAAGAACTTCCCCGCGAACTTTCTGAAACATGCCAATTAAATCATTGACATCCAAGCCCTTCCGCTCTTCATGACAGACATCCAAAATCACTTTTCCACCATGCAACATCAAGGTACGATCGCCATAATCAAGAGCTTGACGCATAGAATGAGTCACCATGATAGTTGTTAATTTTTTCTCTTCAACGATTTTTTCAGTCAACCGCATCACAAAATCAGCCATTCCAGGATCAAGCGCTGAGGTATGTTCATCAAGCAATAAAACATCCGCATGTGCTAATGTTGCCATCACAAGACAAACTGCTTGGCGTTGCCCACCTGATAAACTATCCATAGGATTATGAATATATGTTTCAAGACCAATGCCTAATTGAGCAATTTTCTCTCGAAAAAATTGCCGTTTCTCATGATTTAAAGCCGCACGCAAACCACGACGACTTCCTCGAAGAGCAGCAAGAGCCAAATTTTCTTCAATTGTTAAAGAACCACAACTTCCCTCTAACGAATCTTGAAAAACACAAGCAATTTTTCCAGCGCGTTCACTGACTGATTGCCTAGAAACATTTTGTCCATTGATAACCACTTTCCCTGTTGAAGGAAGCGTTGCACCCGCTAAAACACTGAGCAAAGTTGATTTACCAGCACCATTTGAACCAATAACCGTAACAAAACTACCCTGATCAATTTTCAGGTTAATATCAATTAAAGCCTGTTTTTCCAAAGGTGTTTGCGGTTTAAATGTGACCCCAACATGAAAAAACTCAATCACGTTTATGCCTCCTCCAATAGCGTGGCACAATAAGGGTTAAAATAACCAACAGTGAAGTAATCAACTGAAGATCTGTCGACGTATCAATACCAATGCCATTTGCTTCAAATGCAAATTGCACCGCCACACGATAAAGCACAGACCCTACAATACAGCTGATTATAATCCAAAAAATATTGCGCGTACGAAAGAGAGTTTCACCGATAATCACGGCTGCCAATCCAAAAACAATTGTTCCAATTCCACCGGTAATATCTGTTGCAATCGCAGTTTGAATATAAAGAGAACCACCAAGTGCCACACACGCATTGGAAAGCCCCATTCCAAAATATATCAATGCTGATGTATGAACACCTTGCGCCGTCGCCATGCGTGGATTAGCTCCCATTGCACGCATAGCAAGACCAATTTCACTTTCCAAAAAGCGCCAAATCAAAAACGCCATAACGAGCAACACAATACCAACGAAAAGAGGACGCACAAAAATATCAGACAAACCAAACAGATTATAAAAGGGCGTTAACGCCGTATCAGCAAGAGCTAAATTAACATTAGACCCTCCCATAATTCCCATAATACGAAGATTAACCGTATAAAGTGCCGACATTGTTAAAATAGAAGCTAAAAGATTCAAAATGCCAAAACGCAAATTCAACATAGCTGTTAATAAACCAGCCACCATACCTGCACAAAAAGCGCATGCCATAGCTATCCATGCATTGAAACCCAAGAGAATCAAAACACCACAGACACAGGATCCAAGAAGAAACGATCCATCAACCGTTAAATCAGGAAAATCTAAAACCCGAAATGAAAGATAAACCCCTATAGCAACAAACGCATAAATAAGGCCTAATTCCACAGCACCAGAAAACGCAAATATATTCATGTAAAGACAATCCCCATGAAAACTTAACGTATTTTTATTGTATCAACACTCTATCAATAAAAGTTATTGAATCACTTTTGTTGCACGGTCAATAACTGCCTGCGGAATAATAATCCCTGCTTTTTGGGCTGCTTTCAAATCAATTCGAATGTCATTATTAGCCGCCTGCACAACATCAATATCACCAGGCTTTTCACCCTTTAGAATACGCACAACCAATTTCCCAGCATCAACCCCTACATCATAGAAATTCACACCTTGCGTCATAAAAGGCCCGCGCCCGATAGTATTAGCATCAACAGTAAATACAGGCATATTGGCTTCCTCTGAGACCTTTATTGCACCTTCTAAAACAGATAAAATCGTATTATCAGCAGGAACAAAAATAATATCGACCTTACCGATTAAAGCGCGTGTTGCTGCCTGAACATCTGAAGGCTTTGGTGCCGATGAGGGAATAATTTCAATTCCAGCTTTTTTTGCTACATCCTTTAACGTTTTAAGTGTCGAAACAGAATTTGCCTCAGAAGCATTATAAAGATAACCAATTTTTTTCAAATCTGGTTTTACTTCTTGTAAAAGTCTAACACTTTCTGCAACATCTATACGATCAGAACTCCCCGTCATATTACCGCCAGGTTTGGTAAGCGAAGAAACTATTTTAGCTCCGATAGGATCAGAAATTGCTGCAAAGACGATAGGAATTGTTTTTGTTGCCGCAAGCATCGTTTGTGCTGAAGGCGTGGTAATTGCTACAATAACATCGGGTTTATCACCAACAAATTTACGCGCAATTTGCGTTGCTGTTGAAATATTACCCTGCGCTGATAAAAAGGTAAGTTGAAAATTTTCACCTTGCTTATAACCATTTGCTGCAAGCACATCTTCCACACCTTTACGAACAGCATCCGCAGCAGGATGGACCATAATTTGCGTTATTGCAACTTTAACGTGTTTAACTTGGTCATCGGCCTTTGCAACACTGTTCATCATAAAAACAGTTGCAATGATAATCCCTAATATATTTATTCTCTTCAACATTATATTCCACCCCTCTCCATGCAAAAATTAAAAAAGGAATAATTTATGACTGAAGAATTTTCTAAAATCAATCTTTATTTCATTTTATCGAAACATGGACAAAATAAATCAAACTAAAATGATATTTTTTTGTTGCAATTCATAGAAGCCTACGCCATACAGACAAGACATATATCGAATCGGTAAGCGGGTGTAGCTCAGGGGTAGAGCACAACCTTGCCAAGGTTGGGGTCGTGGGTTCGAATCCCATCGCCCGCTCCATTGAATTTTGTATTTATTCGTTCTTGTGTGGAGTTATAGCTTGTCATCGGTTGTTGTAGCTGTATGTATGTAGCTTGCCAGCAGGTTTTATATATATATTTCCACTGTAGCTTGCCAGCAGGTTTTGTATGTTTTGCCACTAGGTTTTGTACCAATTTATTTTTTTCAAAGAGTTTTTAAGGGGTTCTCAAAGGGTCTTCAAGGACCTTTCAAAGATCATTTAAAGGTCTTTTATGTGTATTGTTACTTTTTCTATATCGCAGTCGATGATGAAAAATCTCTCACGCTAATTGTAATTATTTTCAAACGAAATAAACTGTTTTCACCTATTATTTAGAGTAAATTAAGTTTTTGGGATTTCTGGCACATCATTTGAAAGACAAAAGAAATGTTCCCTTGTACTTGTGCAAACAGCGTGGACATCATTTGATAATCCTCTTTCTTGAACAAATTCTTATCCAGAATAATCTTCAATACAAAAATAAATTAATAACTTGGTTTATAAAGATAATTTATAATTATTCATATTGAGCAAGCGTCTAAAATATCATAGGATTATCTCATTTCAAATCTCTATACATTAAAATCACTCACAATCATCTGCTCACGCATAACAGGAAAAATTGAGGCATCAATAAAATTCACTTGAAGAAAGGAATAAAAACTCTTCTTCTGAAAACTCTGAAATACCAAAGATTATCGCAAAATTGGGAGCTAAAATAGTATAGAGGAGTACCCCTTTCACCTTGAAAACGTAAAAATGGGGAGCATAATAGCTTTATACACTTCATAGAGGCTTTAGACCATTCACGAACGTTATTATAAAATGGATATGACACACTTTGAGCGAAATCTCTTTAAAATAGACATGTGAATTAACAATATAAATGCATTCTATTTTACATGAGGAGCATAACTTCAAATCAAAATAAGGTAACATAAAGTATTGAAACCATCATAGCGCACAATAAAATCAGACCATTTTAAATGTTTAATGGTAACCTCTGCTAAACAACAGAATGAAAATTCAATTTTGAAAAGATTAAACCATATGCTACAGGTCTATTGAAAATCCGATTGTGCAATCGACTACCTTCTCGCTAAAGCTTAATCACTATAAATATAAAAACCTTAAAGTCCGCTCTAAATTCGTAAAAGTTTCTAGATCTTGCTGTATTAAATGTTGAAACTCCTCATGGCTACTCATCTGAAACGCCAATAATTTCATAAAGCAGTTCCATAAAAAAGGATAATGACGTTGTAATATCCGAAAAAAATTTACCACATCACCTGAAAGATCATTGATAATTCCATCAGGAAGTATCAATTTCTATTTAGAAAACCCTATCCATGCCGACAAAAACTATGTAAATGTTAGATATATAATAATTTTGATGACGATTTTGGCTCATCCTGTTTTACCACCAATATAAGAAACAGCGAATATAGTGGATCCGCCAGCTTTAATATCGCCTTGTAAAAGGTCTTTCCCTCTACTCTTTTTGCTATCAAATCCTGATTTTACAATTCCTTGCTCTCTTTTTTATACTCAAAATTGCCTCTGAAACAGGATAGATTAATCGTAAAAAATATATAAAAGAAACAAATTATAACATTTTTTCTTATCCTTCTTAATACAAAATAACTGTTAATCTACAATGCGCTAACACTTATCAGTCACAAGTCCAAAACATCATATAATGACGAAATAAATTCATAGAGTGAAGATTTTTCACTATCAACCGTTGTATTAATCTTTCCATAATGCATAAAAATGATGAAGCGGCCCTCGCCCTTTCCCTACTTTTAAAGCATCTGAGGCAGTTAAAGCGCCATGCAAATAATCTTTTGCTTGTTTAACAGCGCAATCCAAAGGTTGAGTAGGTAACAGAGCTGCAATGGCAGCAGAAATGGTACACCCTGTCCCATGATCATGAGTGGTTGAAAGACGAGAAGCTTCAAGTATAAAAAGGTTTTCACAATCACAATAAAGATCTGGACTAGAACAATCGTAATTTTCTGTACTATTTTTGGTAAGCGTATTCAAATGTCCCCCTTTTAACAAAACTGCATGACACCCTAGCGCCAAGAGTCGTGGAGCATATTGATACATAGTCTCTAAAGACCATTGCACTTCACATCCCAATAACAATGCAGCTTCAGGCAAATTTGGCGTGATCAAAGTTGACATCGGCACAAGAACATCACGCATAATTTCAATTGCATCAGACTTTAAAAGAACATCACCACTTTTTGCAACCATAACCGGATCAAAAACAATGAAACGCGCTTTATGATAAGCAAGACGTTCTGCAATAACCTGTGCAATCTGAGCATTTGCAACCATACCAATTTTAACGGCATCAACATGGATATCCTCAAAAACAGAATCAATTTGATCTGCAACAAAAGAAGCATCTAATGCCTGAAAAGAACGCACACCCTGAGTATTTTGTGCAACAACAGCTGTAACCACACTCATACCATAAGTTTTCATAGCTGAAAAAACCTTCAAATCCGCCTGCATTCCAGCGCCACCAGAAGGATCTGTTCCCGCAATAGATAAAATCCGTGGAATAAAAAGTTTATCTTTTTGTAATTCCATTAACCTCTTTCCCTTCTGTTTTTAAATATCGAAAAATGAGTTACCGAAAAAATAGATGCTTGAGAAAACATAAAGAAGATGTTTTCTCATGTGAATTATATTATATATGAAGTCTTCTTATAGATATAAAATGGAAAATGTAGTGCTTATCCTTCGTTCTATTCTTTTTACGTTCGCTTTTTATACAACAACTTTCATACAAATGATTCTTTACGCTCCCGTTTATTTTTTAATGCCCCGCAAAAAGGCATGGATTGTCCCTAAAACATGGGCACGCGTTACACTCTTTTTGCAAAAATACATCGCAGGCACAAATTATGAGATTGAAGGTTTAGAAAATCTTCCCAAAGGACCCTATATCATTGCTCCAAAGCATCAATCGGCTTGGGAAACTTTCAGTCTTGTTCCTTATTTTGATGATCCCACTCTCATTTTAAAACGTGAATTGATGTGGATTCCATTGTTTGGCTGGTATATGGCAAAAACGCAAATTATCCCCATTAACCGCACAACACCCATCAAAGCCTTAAAAATGATTATACAAAAAGCAAAAGAGAAAGTAAAACAAGGGCGCCAAATCTTGATTTTTCCCGAAGGAACACGCCGACAACCCGGTCAAGAACCAGATTATAAGTCAGGAATTGTCGCGCTCTATAATGAATTAGGACTTCAAGTTGTCCCTATTGCACACAATGCGGGTTTATATTGGCCACGCAATAATTTTCGCCGCTATCCCGGAACAATTCGTGTCCGTATTCTTCCCCCGATAGAAGCGGGTTTAAGCAAACGTGATTTTCTAGATCAACTTGTCCAAAAAACTGAAAAAGCGTGTGATGAACTGCTTCTCTTAGCAGCTCAAGATCCTACCCCTCCTCCTATGCCACCATACGCTGTTCAGAAACTTCAAAAACTAAATCATCATGAAACAATGCACTGATTGATAAGAATAATGCATAACTTTGTATATTGAGCGGAGTATAGGGAACAAAAATATAAGAAAGATACTTCAAACTTTCTAATTCAAAATTGTAAAACACTTGTACATGATAAGAAATGATCAATGTGTAAATTTTTTTGAAAAAGAATTCTTCCTCTCTTTAAAATCATTTAAATAACATACATCTCATTGATTTATAAGGATGTTTTAGCGTTATTCAACTTGAATGAGAACCCTGAATACCGTAAGATTTTCTCATTTCAAATCTATTCTAGGTTGAATCAATTAGAATCATTTTCTTACACATTACAAGCGGGGATATCTGTGTGAATAAAACGATACAAGAAAAGATTAAAATGCTTTTTACGAACCGTCTCAAGTGCCAAGGGCTATCCTAACAGGAGAGCAAGAAAAATGCATGATTATGCAGATTCATTCCTTTCTGAGAAATTCAATCCCTCCAAGAACCTGAAATCTTGTACAATCTTCATTATTTAAAAAGTATTTCTTGAGATACTTAAGTCATCAAACCAAATTCAAGGGGAAAATAAAAATGAGAATTGGTTTTTATCCCACAGACACAACGGATACAGCAATTAACCATCTTTCCTTCCTATCCTAGACTTAAATGCTTTGTGTGCTACATTAAAACAATTCTAAATAACGAATAAGAGGGAACTAGATTTAAATTAATGCGACGTCTCTTCTATAATTTATTTTTTTCTGTGATTTTGAGTTTATCCAGCGCTGTTGCTCTAGCGCAGCCTTTTATTTCTGTTGATGTTACAACGAGGCGTATCTTAAAACATAATCAAGCTTTTGAGCGTTGGTATCCTGCTTCCTTGACAAAATTAATGACCGCTTATGTTATTTTTCGTGCCATGAGCCGAGGGGAAGTTTCACCAAACAAACATATCACCATCAGCGAATACGCCGCAAAAGCTCCCTCATATCGTTCAGGCTATAAAGCTGGTTCTGTACTCACACTTGATACAGCCTTAAGTATCACCATGGTTAAATCTACCAATGATTTAGCCATTGCCATGAGTGAAGCTGTTGCGGGTTCACAGAAAGATTTTGTACGTAAAATGAATAGCGAAGCTAAACGTTTAGGCATGTTTGGCACCCATTTTGCGAACGCAAGTGGTTTACCAGATCCTCAAAACTACTCCACGGCACGCGATATTGCTCTTTTAGCCGTTCAAATACGTCGAGAATTTCCACAATATGCTCATTATTTTTCTATTCCAGCCATTGATTTTGGTAATAATCGAAAAATCCAACATAACTCAAACAACCTCATTGGCCGTTTTTATGGGATAGACGGTATGAAAACAGGCTTTATTTGTGCCTCTGGTTTTAATCTTGTTGCCTCAGCCACCCGCAATAAACGTACAATTATTGCTGTCATTCTAGGTGCTAACAACATAAGTGAAAGAGAAGAAAAAGCTGCACAACTTCTTGAAATAGGATTTTTGCACCAAGGAAGCCCCCAATTAACACTAGCAACATTAAAACCTTATGGGAGCAACATAACACAAGCCAACAATATGAGACAACAAACATGCACACCTGAAGCCATAAAAATGCATGCAAATTCATATGATGATCAAGGAAATATTATTCTCACCTCACCTTTTATCACTGCTCCACCTTCTTTTTCTCATCCTTTATCAGTACACCTCATTCGTACGCCACAAACACCTAAAATGACAGTAAAACCACTAAGAAAACCCTATATTCCGTATAAAAGGCACGCAAACCATTCTATAAAAAGCCATAAATCATAATCTACAATTAATTATAATACTTTGATTTATAATGATAATTAATTATTTTGTACCTTATGTCAAAACCACAAGTATTGTAAGATTCTCTCATTTCAAATCTGTATTTGTTGAATCAATAAAACCAGTCTCTTGCGCGCCACAAGGTGGATGAACATGTAGATAAAATAATTAAAACAAGGAATAAAAATCCTTCCTATAAGTCCTTTCAAGAACCAAAAATTATCATAACATTGACGCTAAAAGTGTATAATATACCCACATGCACCTACCTTTATAAGCGTAAAGATAGTGGTACAATGGATCTCATGAGGGATTAGCCATTACATCCCTCACGGACATCATTATAAATTGGTTAGACATACTGAGATATATTTTTTAAAAACAAAACTATGATTGATGATTAACATGAAAATAAAGCGCATCCCTCTCACGCTTATTACGGGTTTTTTAGGCTCTGGCAAAACAACTTTGCTCAACCGTATGCTACAAGACCCTCTTCTAACAGAATGTGCTGTTATCATCAATGAATTCGGCGAAATCAGTATTGACCACCTTCTGGTTGAAAAAACAACAGAAGGAATTATTGAGCTTGCCAATGGTTGCTTATGCTGTAATTTACGCAGTGATCTCATCGACACATTAATTGATTTAATAAATCGCGTTCAGACAGGACAGATCAAACAACTCCATCATATTATCATTGAAACCACAGGGATGGCTGATCCCGCCCCTATTTTAAAAATACTTTTAAGCCACCCATTGTTTATTCAAACATTGTCCATAAATGCTGTTCTTGCAACATTTGATACATTAAGTCCACTTTCCATATGTAAGCGCTATCCTGAAATATATAAACAATTAATATTTGCTGATAAAATCATTCTCACCAAAACAGATCTTAGAGACCCACAAACGCTTTCAGATGCACTCCTTAGCACACTTAAAACAATGAATCCTACAGCACAAATCATTGACGCCCATTCTAAAGATTTCTGTTCAAATCTATTAATAAATAACACATTATGGGATGAAAAAGTAGAAAATACAAAACTTAAACAAAATCTTACGACTACCCCACATGATCATCCCCCCCATAAAACCATTCGTACCTTTTCACTAAACTGTGAGGGTCATGTTGATTACGCCACAATTGAAGCTTTTTTAGATCTCCTACAAGAGCGTTATGGTACAAAATTATTACGTATTAAAGCAATTATCGCATTACGTGATGACCCTTATCGCCCACTTGTATTACATGGCGTACAAACATTTTTTCATCCTCCCATAAGATTACCAGCATGGCCAAAAGGAATAAAACAAACACGTTTCGTCATCATTGCCGATGGTGTTGAAAAAGACGCAATACAAAAGCTTCTCAATGCTTTTTTTAATAAACCAGCAATAGATACTGCAGACAAAACAGCTCTCTTAGAAAATCCTCTAGTCATTCCAGGAATAAAATTTTAATTTTTTCTCCCCTTCAATGATATAACATTAAATTCATTAGCACCACCATCTTTATGCTTTTAAAGGAGCAAACCGGCACCATTACACACTTTGCTAATTCCCAATGTTGAAACAAGCCCTTGGTACTTTAGATGGTTTGTAAAAAGCATTTTAGTCTTTCTTACACAGTTTCACCCACGCGGTTATCCCTGCTTGTAACGTGCAAGCAAATGGTTTTAATTTATTCAACATGGAACAGCTTTGAAATGAGAGAATCTTACGGTATTCAGGGTTCTAATTTAACTTGAATAACACTAAATTATCATTATAAATAAAATTGTTATGATAAAAAATTTAATATCCATCAATCTGCAAACAGATTGTTTTCTCTCTAAATGCGCTTCATCTGCAAACCACTTCATGTGATTCATTTCACAGACAGATTGACCAAATTCTTGGTTCTAAAATATTCTGCTCAACTCTATATTTATTCAAGCTAATTGAAATCAAAATCCCTGTTAAGAAAAAAACCAAAATCAGACAGAGGCAATATTGCATTTTAAAATATGTGAATGTATCTTATATAACAGCACGACAAGACAATATTTTACAGCATAAAAGAATAAAACTCTTTGAAAGAAATAAAAAGAGAGGTGCATTTTATGTTAACTTACTCTTCACTAAAAATGAAGATTGACACCAGTGCCGATGTGCAAACAATCCAACTTCTTTGAGAAAATTCCTCTTGGCTTCCCACTTCATATGATTTACTTACATTAAGGCTCTATGAAAAAACTCTGCACTTTAAGACTATTGACCACTCACTTAAACACCTTGTGTGCAAAGTTTTTGCATATCCTGTATCGCCATTATTAAGTGATAGTGTTTACGGTGCTGTAAGATACAATAACACTTACTGCATTAGAGAAACTGAAGTTTTATCAGTATCGCGATTAAAAACGTAACGTTTTTCATAAACCTCAACAGTTGGAGGTTGACGATTTTTTTCAAAAAAATCATAACCTTTCTTAAGCATAACCCAGAATTGATAATGAGGATTCTTGCTATGACGTGACATATTAACCTCGGTCATGCGGAAAGGAAAAGCCTGCAACTGAAACTCTCTTTGTCCTCCTTTAAAAGCATCCCGTGCAAACGCATAAATCTGAGCCATGTTCTTATCACTCATAGAATAACAACCTGCGGAAAAGCAAGAACCATGCACCATAAGATTGCTTCCTGTGCGACCATTTTCCTGATCATAAAGGTTAGGAAATCCTATATTAAAAGAGAGATAATATTTTGAATAAGGATTCATTTGGTTTGCGCTAATAGTATAAAAACCCTCTGGTGTCTGAAGATCCCCTTCTTTATATTTAGGTCCAAGCTTACCAGACCATTTGCAAATGCCATAGCGAGCAACCAAGATAAAAGGTCCTGAACGAGATTGCTTCCAAACTTCAGCAAGATTTTCTTCCTTAAAAAACCGCATCATAATCGGTGCATAGGGATCTATATCATACAGAACCATTCTATTTTTGATTTCTTGCGGCAACGGCTGTTCAACTTTAGCGCGAATAGAGGCTGGTAATCTTCCTTCACATGCTGCCAATAGTCCCATTACAAACAACACACACACAGCGAGGAATCTGCTAAATGTCATCGAATAAAACTCCAATCCAACACCCCTCACAAAAAATAACCTATGTTAGAGACCGACCAATTTGAAGGTATTTTTCCCTTCGCTCTTGTTTAAGCACTTGACCATCTTTTCCAGCCATAGCTTTTAAAGCCTCTGAAATAACATCACCCGTTGCATCAATGACAATCTCTTTGCCACGATGCGCTCCCCCTAAAGGTTCCGAAATAATGCCATCAATAATCTTTAAGCGATACAAATCTTGAGCGGTAATACGCATATTCATTGCAGCATCTTTTGCACGAGCTGGATCACGCCATAAGATAGAAGCTGCTCCTTCTGGTGAAATAACAGAGTAAATTGCGTGCTCCAACATATAAACTTTGTTGGCAGCCGCGATTGCTATCGCCCCTCCAGAACCGCCTTCTCCAATAACAACGGAAACCACAGGAACTTTCAAACGCAAAGTTGTAGCTGTTGATTGAGCAATTGCTTCCGCTTGCCCACGTTCTTCAGCGCTTACCCCAGGATAAGCACCTGCTGTATCAATAAAAGTAAGGAGGGGCAAACCAAAGCGGTCAGCCATTTCCATAATACGTACAGCTTTACGATAGCCTTCTGGACGTGCAGAACCAAAATTATAGCGCAAACGTGTTTGCGTATCGTGACCTTTCTCTTGACCAATATAAGCAACGGCCTCACCTTTAAAGCGTGCAAACCCCGCTTGAATAGCCTCATCTTCAGCAAACTTGCGATCTCCGGCCAAAGGCGTAACGTCACTCAATAGGCGTTTAGAATAGTCCATAAAATGGGGACGATCCGGATGACGAGCGACTTGTGTTTTTTGCCACGGCGATAATTTTTTATAAATATCGCGCAACGCTGTTTGGGAACGCGTTTCAAGACGAGCAATCTCGTCACTCATATCAAGACTGCCTTTTTCCTGAGAAATTTTTTTTAATTCAAGAATTTTCCCATCAAGATCAGCAACTGGTTTTTCAAAATCAAGATAATTATACATTTGTGTCAACTCATTCAGTGTCACTTATACACTTATAATTTGCTTTATAAAGTCTTTTTCAAAAACATCACCTTTTCTTTAACGAGCCTTTTGCTCATCGGCAAGTGGATGATGCTCATTGACTAAACGATAAAGTCCCTCTTCCAACACATGGGTATAAATCTGAGTGGTAGCAATATCAGAATGACCTAACAAATGTTGAACGGCACGCAAATCAGCACCATTTTGCAAAAGATGACTAGCAAAAGCATGACGCAACACATGGGGAGAAAAGCTATCACTTCCTATCCCTGCTCTTCTAGCGAGATTTTTCAACTCTCGTGCAACGACTTGACGAGCAATATATCCTGTCTCGGAATGCGCAGGAAAAAGATAAGAACTCGTAGCGTCCTTTCCCTGATCACGCAAATTTAACCACTGTGAAAGAACTTGGCATGCTTTTTTTGATAACAGCACCATTCGTTCTTTTTTGCCCTTACCACGAACCAAAACGCTGTATTCATTCCTTCGAACAGACTGAACCGGCAGACTCACCAACTCACTAATACGTAACCCTGTTGCATAAAGCATTTCAATCAATAGCTGAAGACGCAGTGCACGGAAATAACCTTTGGACCCATAGTCTGCTTGATTGACTTCTAACTCCGCAAAATCAAGCAATTTTATCACTGCATCTTCACTCATGATTTTGGGCAAAGGACGCCTCTGACGAGGTGCATCAATATCATGAGAGGGATCATCTGCTCTCAACCCTTCAGCATAAAGGAATTGATAAAACTGACGCAAAGTTGATAAACGGCGCGCTTGCGACGATGCCGCAAAACCAAAAGTATGCATAAGTGACAAAAGAGTAATTAAATCTTCTTTTTGTGCTGAAAAAAGCGAAACAGAGTGTGAAGACAATTCGTCTTGTGCCCACTGCAAATCATGCTGATAAGCCGCAAGCGTATGAGACGAAGCCCCTCTCTCCGCACTCATCATCTCAAGAAAATGATCTATCACAGCACCACTTTTCATTTCATTGATTCGCTTCCGTAGAAAGATTCCATGAATCCAAGGGAACATCAATGTACATATCCACAGTTACTGGTTCAACCCAAACCACAAGAGCACCCATTATAATGAAAAGAACAGAAAGCAAAATGAAAAGAATCATCAAAAATCTAGTCAATGTTGGCATAAGACAATAACCTACCCAAAAATATTCTATCTCGTATTATGCCTCACAAAGATTAACAGGAATTGACTTTAAGATGGATAAATGCCGAAATAAAGTTATGAAAAGCAATCGACAAAAACGCGTCCCCATAACACAAATAAAGAATCAGCTCTTATCGTCCCTTGATAAAAGAGCACTTGTCCTTGTTGGTCTTATGGGGGCAGGCAAATCAGTGATCGGAAAACGCGTCGCCACCATGCTTCGTTTACCTTTTTATGATTCTGACCAAGAAATTGAAAAAGCTGCACAAATGACAATCACGGAACTCTTTGAAATTTATGGTGAATCCGAATTTCGTGCTCTTGAACAGCGTGTTATTCTAAACCTCATGAAAAAAAGTCCCCTTGTTTTAGCAACAGGTGGTGGTGCCTACATAAATGAAAATATCCGAAAAGCCATTCACCAAAATGGTATATCCATATGGCTAAAAGTCGATCTTGATATCCTCATGCAACGTGTCTCAAAGCACCCAACACGTCCCCTGCTTCAAACAGCCAATCCTAAAGAAACCATGCAAAAACTCATGGAACAGCGTTATCCTATCTATGCAAAGGCAAACTTAACAATTAACAGTCATAAAGAAAGCCGTCATACCGTAGCACAAAATGTTATACGATCCGTACAGCACTACCTATACACAGAAATTAACAATAGGGATAACCAGCATGCAAACCAAAACCGTCACTGTTAAACTGGACAAACACTGTTACGATATCATCATTGGTCCGAGTCTGATTACACAAGCTGCTTCACAAATTAAACATGCTCTTAATAAAAAAGATCCTCATCAAACGCGCTTGGCACTTGTTACAGATACAAATGTTGCTTCCCTTCATTTGGAGATATTGCAAGCAGAATTAACAAAAAATAAAATTCATACTGTCCCTATTATTGTAGAAGCAGGAGAACAATCAAAATCATTTTCAACCCTGCAAGTTGTCATCGATCAAATTCTTGCTGCGCGTTTAGAAAGAGGCGACTGTGTTATTGCTTTTGGCGGTGGTGTCATTGGTGATCTAGCAGGATTTGCGGCAAGTATAATCCGCCGTGGCATGAACTTCATTCAAATGCCCACAACGCTTCTTGCACAAATTGATTCTTCTGTTGGTGGAAAAACGGGAATCAATAGCCAATATGGCAAAAATCTTATTGGTGCCTTTTATCAACCACAATGCGTTATTGCTGACACGTGTCTTCTTGATACCCTGCCACCGCGCGAATTTCGCGCTGGCTACGCAGAAATAGTAAAATACGGTCTCATTAACCAACCTGACTTTTTTGAGTGGCTTGAAAAAAATGGGCAGAAAATTTTCTCTAATGGCCCTATGCGAACAGAGGCCATTGTTCGCTCATGCCAATTTAAAGCTGCCATTGTAGCACGTGACGAACATGAGAAAGGAGAGCGCGCACTCTTAAATCTCGGCCATACATTTGGACACATGCTTGAAACAGCAACCGCTTATGACTCCAACCGTTTAATCCATGGCGAAAGTGTAGCAATTGGGATGATTCTAGCTCATCAATTCTCTGCTCAATTAAATTTAATAAGCCCCACGCTTACACAACGCATTGAAGCGCACTTCAAATCTATAGGATTGCCTACACAATTAAAGGATATCCCAGGATGTCTACCAGATGCTGAAACTTTAATGACTCTCATTGCCCAAGATAAAAAAGTTTCGCAAAACAATTTGACTTTCATCTTAACACGCGGACTTGGCCAATCATTTATTGCAAAAAATGTTTCACCAGATGCCGTTTTATCCTTTTTGGAACAAAAATTAACAGAAATTCGTTAATTCATATTGAATATAATTGATTCGTTTTTATACTTCTATTAAAGATTAACATGATGATGTCTGCGTAGCTCAGTAGGATAGAGCACAGGATTCCTAAAGAAATTGGGCACTTTGAGAAGAAATCCTCAAAGTGAATCTGCTCAAATTCGGGGAAAGCTTCATGGGCGACTATATGCCAATCCCGAGCCAAGTCTCTTTTCAAATGAGAGAAAGGTGTAGAGACTGAACGGGCAGCACCTAAAGAGCAAAAGCTTCAAGGTGAAGAGACAGTCCAGACCACAAACAGCCGATAAGGCTGGCGGTGAAAATCGAAGTGGTATGAATCCTGGGGTCGCAGGTTCGAATCCTGCCGTAGACACCATCGTATCAGTCAAATTATTCTTTGTGCACAATATTAGGAATATAGGGAAGCATCATGAAAAAAACTTTACACATTTTAGGATTTTTCACCGCTTTAAGTTTATCACTCTTCAACTCAAACAATAGCTTAGCTGGTTCTTTAATCATTGAAGTACCAGACAATCCAGAGCCCAAAACAGAGACCATTACCTATCAGTGTGAAACTGGAGCAGGTAAAGAGCGCATTGAGGCAGTCTATCTTAATGCTGATAATATTTCGTTGGTTGATTTCAAATGGAATGGTGACCGTGTCATTGCTGCTAATGTCATCGCGGCAACAGGAGCAAAATTTGCAGGAGCTCAGTATATCTGGTGGGAGAAGAACAAAGAAGTCACGCTTTATGACCTTGCTCAGGATCCAGAAGAAAAAAAACCTATCCTCTGTAAAGATGAGTCAACATTATTATTTTAAATAACACGGGAAATATTATGAAAAAAATTTCTTTTACTAAACAATTTTTCATTACTTTAAGTGTGCTCCTCCTCGGTTCAATTAATGCATTAGCAAGTTCTTTAGTCATTGAAGTACCAGATGATCCAGAACCAACAACAGAGACCGTCTCCTATCAATGCGATATGGGAACAAGCAAAGAGTATGTTGAAGCAACTTACTATAATGCTGGCAATATTGCGCTTGTTGATTTAAAATGGAACGGTAAGCGCATCGTTGGTTCTAATGTAATTGCCGCTTCTGGAGGAAAATATGTGGGTGGACAATACATTTGGTGGATAACTAAAAATGAAGCCATATTTTACGATCTTATTAATGATCCAAAAGAAGAAAAGCCCATCCACTGTGTAGAAGAAAAAAGCACAGAATAAGGAAGATTCTTACATTTCAAGAATCGCGCTGGCTCTCATCTCGTGATGTTCCTTCTGATGTGGGTAGCTTTTCCTCCGTTTGGTGTAATAAAAGAGCCAGCGGTTTTTCTGATTGTTTTTCTGAATGATGTCGATAAGCTGCTGTATGTGAAAGCAACATAGAAGCTACCGGTGCTGTTAAAAACAAAAAAAACATCAGCAACACTTCATGAAAAACAAAATAATGGTCCACAAATATTGAATAAAGAAATGAAGAAATAAGAATACTACCAACGCCCCAACTCGTACATACTGAAAGCATATGCAAACGCTTATAAAAATTGGAAAAACGCACCAAACCTATCGTTGCGATCAATGTCAATCCAGACCCTAATATTAAGAAAACTGTGATAGCAATAGCAACCACAAGCGATATATCATCTTTCATTCAATAATCTCCCCCCGCATAAGAAATTTCGCCAAAGCGATGCTTGAGACAGATCCCAACAATCCAATAATGAGAGCTGCGACAAAATAAGTGGTTGTTTCTGAACGAATATCGAATGTAAGAAACAAAAGAATAGTGGTTATATAAAGGGCATCCAAACCAACAATTCTATCCTGCGCCCGTGGACCACGAATCAACCGAAACAGCGCGAAAATCACCGCTAAACTTAAAAAAAACTGTGAAAAGAAAAGCCCCCAATAAAGAATCACCATACTCATAAAAAAATCTCCAAAAGCAATTGCTCATACCGTTGTTTGATCAACTGTTTGTAATCATATCCATTTTTTAAATTTAAGACATGAAGCAAAAGTTCACCCTTTTTACTATTATAGGCAACCCAAGCAGTTCCAGGGGTTGCCGAAAGGATGCATGCTAAAATAGCCAAAGCAGTGCGATTATGAAGCAGAAGAGGTACTACAATAAAACCAGATTTCTGCACTCGAGACCTTTTTGTTAAAACAAACCAAGCCACCGAAACATTTGAGAATATAGAATCTATAAATACTCGAAAAACGAGACGAAAAACCGCACTCCAGCTTTTAATAACAACCTTCTCCGGCTCCAGAAGCCGTATCATCCAACCACAAAACAAAGCGGTTAAAATCCCTAAAAGCAATTGCCCTAAACTAAAACCATTTAAAATAAGCCACATAAGGACAATGACACCACTGAAAAAAGGGGAAGGACAAAAACAATTCATTTACTTATCTCCCTATTTTCGAGAGAAAAATCCGTTAAAACGCTCCCAATATAGTTTTGAGGTTCATACAAAGTCTTAGCAGTTTCAGACATATAATGACTAACAGGACTGGCTACAATTGTTATAAGAAAACACAAAGCAAGGAGAACGGCAATAGGCGCAAATTCTATCACTTGCACACGAGGAATACGCCCTTCAAGAGAAACCCAAAAAGTTCGGATACCCGTTCGTGTCAATGCAATCAAAGCCGCAAAACCAGAGAGAGTGACAAAAATTACAAAAAGCCAATCTTGGTAAACCGGAAGAGAAGCAGAAAAATCCTCTCTACTGTGGTTTAAAATTGCCATGAACATCATAAATTTAGCAACAAAACCAGAAAAAGGCGGCAATCCAATAATCAAAATGGCACAGATACCAAAACAAGCTCCAAGAATTGCCAAGGTTACTGGAAAATAGATGCCAACTTCATCTTCTTCCTCCTCTTCATCGTCACCATACACCTCCATTGTGACAGCAAGAACATTAGCAGCCACATCTTGACAGCGTTCAACTAACTCTACCAAAAGAAAAAAAGCTCCCAGTGCTAAAGTTGAAGAAACAATATAAAAAAGTGCGCCTGCTGTCAGTGCTGTATTGCCTATCCCGATCGCAGCCAACAATGTACCAGAAGAGACAAGAACGCTATAAGCTGCCAAACGCACCAAAACTTGGCTCGCCAATACCCCAATAAAACCAACAATCATAGTGGCAAGCCCACCATAAAACAAAACCGTATGACCAAAATGGTTAAAATATTCACTTTCAGGACCAAACCATAGCAACGTTAAACGTAAAATAATATAAATACCAACCTTGCTCAAAAGTGCAAAAGAAGCTCCAACAGGCGCTGCTGCTGCACTGTAAGTTGGCACCAACCAAAAATTAAGCGGCCACATACCCGCTTTAAGCAAAAAAGCAATACCTAAAAGTGCAACACCTATTTCGAACAAAACAATATCTGTAGAAGATATATATTTTATTTTAACAGCCAAATCGGCCATATTAAGAGTACCAACGACTCCATAAATGAGCGCTATACCAACTAAAAAAAATAATGAAGCAACAAGATTAACCACAACATAATGCAATCCTGCGCGCACGCGTGTCTGACCAGAACCATGCAAAGCAAGCCCATAGGAAGCCGTTAACATAACTTCAAAAAACACAAATAAATTAAATAAATCGCCAGTCAAAAAAGCACCATTTATCCCCACCATAAAAAATTGCATTAGTGACTGAAAATGAGAACCAGCTTTGTACCAATGAGCCCGCGCAAAAACCAACACGCTAGTCACCAACAAGCTGGAAAGTAAAAGCATCATAGCGCTTAAGCGATCAAGGACTAAAACAATTCCAAAAGAAGACGGCCAATTACCAAGTCGATAAACATCGCAAGCCGGTGCTATTTCAAGAGTACGTATAATCAATAAAATGGCAGTAACGACCAACAGTCCCGCAGAAGAAAGACTGATGAATGATTTAAGTCTTGCACGACGTTCATCATAAAAAAGAAGAAGTGCTCCAGTGATTAACGGCAAAAGAATAGGCAAAATAAGGAGATGATGCACTCCTATTTCCATTATTGCACCTCACGTCCATCAACGTGATCAGAACCCGTTAAACCACGTGAAACCAACAAGATAACTAAAAATAAAGCTGTTGTTGCAAAACCAATCACAATCGCAGTTAAAACCAAGGCTTGTGGAAGAGGATCGACATAATTAGCTGGATTAATAACAGTGGTAGGATCAACAATTGGAGCAGCATTACTACGCGGTCTACTCATTGAAAATATAAAAAGATTAACACCATAGGAGATCAAGGACAAACCAAGAATGACTTGAAAAGTACGTGGACGCAAAACAAGCCAAATACCTGATCCGACAAAAACACCGATACCCAAAGAAAGAACAATTTCCATTAATTTTCCTTCTCTTTTAAAATAGGTTTCTTACCGATTCGGTAACTCCTAATTGACTGGTGTGCAAGTGCAATTAAAATGAGAACAGTTGCTCCTAACACAAGAGAAAGCACACCAAAATCAAACAAAAAAGCAGATGCCATGGTAACTTTCCCAATTAACGGAAGATGAATATATCGAAAAAAGGATGTTAAAAAAGGATATCCAAAAAACCAAGAGCCCATCCCCGTTACGACTGACAATAATAAACCAAAGCCTATCCAACGCAAAGGTAAAACTCTCAAATGCGTTTCCACCCACCGAATATCGCGTGCAAGATATTGTAAAATAAATCCTATAGCCAAAGTAATACCACCGACAAATCCACCTCCTGGCAGATCATGCCCTCGCATGAATAAATAAATAGCAAAAGCGATAATAATTGGAAAGAGCCAACCCATAATAACAGCAGGAACAGCTAAATAATTCAATACTGTATCTCCCACATTTCGATTAGGCTGAGCTATATCAAAGGCTTTCTGGATACGTTGTTGAAAAGGCGCATCAATACTCTCAGGCGCAGGACGAAAACGTCGTAAGAGTGCAAAAACAGTAAGGGAAACAACACCCAAAACCACAATTTCTCCCATGGTATCAAAACCACGGAAATCAACCAATAACACATTCACAACATTGCGACCACCAGCATCTGAGTAAGCATGCGTTAGAAAAAAATCAGAAATCGTTGTACCTTGGGGACGTGTCATCACTGCAAAAGAAAGCCATGCTACACCAGCACCTCCTACAAGGGATATGATGAAATCACGGAAACGACGCAAGCGAACCCAAAAATGAACAGCAGCTGGCCTAGGGTCATGCAAACGTTTAGGCAACCACCGTAAACCAAGCAATAATAAAACGACTGTAACAACCTCAACAACCAATTGTGTTATTGCTAAATCAGGAGCAGAAAGCCATAAAAAGGTTGCACAAGTCATCAAACCAGCTCCCCCTAAAAGCATAAGTGAAGCAAGACGATGAAACTTTGCTCGCCAAGCAACTAAAAGCGCACATAATCCGCCAACCAGCCAAAGAGCGAGAAAAGGAATATCAAGTGGAAAAAGCGGTAATGTCCCCACTGGAATGAAACCATCGCACCAAAGTAAAAGACCAACAAAGGCAAAACAGACCCAAAAAATCCAATGCAATTGGATCTGCAAACGGCGTGTTGACAAAGCAGACTCCACCGCACGGGCCCATTTCCAAGAAATAATTACGAGAATGCGTTCAAAAATACGCGGTCCTTTTAAGTGACGGAAAAAAGGAGCCCCATCATCACAGGATAAAAAATAACGATGCCCAACAGCATAGAGCAATCCGCCCCCTAATAATGCAACAAAGCTCATCACTAATGGAGTGTTAAACCCATGCCAAACAGCCAAACTATAAGGAATTGTCATTGGTCCTAAAACAGACACGACCGCATTATCTAAAATAGGTCCTATTGTTAAATTAGGAAAAATACCAACCGCTAAACAAATAAACACCAAAAGCTCCATTGGTAAACGCATGAAATGCGGTGGTTCATGGGGAGTCTTGGGTAAATTGTCAGGCTTTGGTCCTAAAAAAACGCCATGAATAAAGCGTATAGAATAGGTCACACTAAACAGACTAGCTAGCGTTGCCACATAAGGCGCAATCCAATCGAGCCATGATTCCATATGCGTTTCAACAGCTTCAGCAAAAAACATCTCTTTCGATAAAAAACCATTCAACAAAGGAACCCCAGCCATCGCTGCACTCGCAACTAAAGCAAGAGTTGCTGTGATAGGCATAGAACGATAAAGCCCTGACAGTTTACGCATATCACGTGTTCCCGTCTCGTGATCAATAATGCCAGCAGCCATAAATAAAGAAGCTTTAAAAGTAGCATGATTGGCCATATGAAAGATCGCCGCAACACATGCAAGTGGACTACCAAGACTTAAAAGTGTTGTAATTAATCCAAGATGACTAATAGTCGAGTAAGCAAGCAGTCCTTTCAAGTCTTGCTGAAACATGGAAAAATAGGCACCTAGAAGAAGAGTTGAGAGTCCTGAAAAGCCAACCAGCCAAAACCAAGATTCTGTTCCAGAGAGCACAGGCCATAAACGAACAAGCAAAAACAATCCCGCTTTTACCATTGTTGCCGAATGCAAATAAGCCGATACGGGAGTTGGAGCAGCCATCGCGTTAGGTAGCCAAAAATGAAAGGGAAATTGCGCGCTTTTTGTTAACCCTCCCAATAAAATACAAATAAGGATAGGACTATAAAGAGAACTTGACCGGATCATATCTCCAGACTGTAGCACCTTATCCAAATCAAAACTGCCAACAGTATACCCAATCAATAAAACTCCAATAAAAAGAGCAAAGCCGCCAAAACCTGTGATCGTTAGAGCCATACGCGCACCCTCACGCGCACTTGCATTATGGTACCAATAGCCGATCAGCAAAAAAGAAAAAATACTGGTAAGTTCCCAGAAAACAACCAAAAAGACGAGATTACCTGATAAAACTATTCCTATCATTGATCCCATAAAGGCCAAAAAAAAGGAAAAAAAACGCGGTACAGAATCCGCTGGATCTATGTAATAACGTGAATAAATGACAACAAGCAGCCCAATCCCTGTAATAAGCAAGCAAAAAAGCCACGACAAACCATCTATGCGGAGAATCAAATCGCTTCCCCATTCTGGAAGCCAAGAAATATCTAAACGCACTATGTGGTTTCCGCGAACTTCCGGATAAAGCATTATTGCAAAAATAAGACAGAAAAGTGCGACAACCCCAGCAAACCACGCTTCATTATTTTTTGCTGTCGAACGAAAAAAGCCAATGACAGCACTTCCACCAAAGGGAAGCAAAACGAGCAATACCAACATTGCTTCCCGTGTTGTCATTCTTTAAACTCCATTTTACCTTAATATTTTGTCATCGACAAAACAAAAACTTATATTCTCACCCCCATTCCACACTTAATGATAATAAGATTTAATAAAACTTAAAAGCATTTAAAATTTTTAAAAAAACAATGCTTGCATGAAAATACTGCGCACCACACAAGTCTTCTCTTTATTGTAAGAACAATAACGCTCACGACAAGAAGCAATTAAAATTTTATTTAATTTCTATCCTTTAAAAAAGCGTGATAAACACTGCCTACGCCCCCCATGAAAAGGCTGAAAACTATTATCATTTTTATTATAAGAGCGATAACGCGCAAGGCAAGATTCAATATGTTGTTTAAGCATCCATGGCTCTTTTTTTTCTAATTTTTCCGAAGAAGACGTTAAAAACACTTTTTTAGCATCTGGTACAACTTTTAATGATGCGCCTTTTGTGCTTAAGTGCGGTGATGTAATAAATGCCACTTCAGGATACCACCAATTATCACTGTATTTACGATAACCACGCCGATAATGACGATAACCTTTAAAACCATTAAGTTCTCTACGCCCCGTAAAAATCAAAGGCACCGAAATATCTTGGAGAGAAGTCTGAGTAACCAGTTTGGCTTTAGCATCACTCCTATTTTGCCCCCAATTAATAAGAGTGGTTGTTATAATGAAAAAACTGCTAACAAATACAAAAGCTAAAGCATAATATAATTTTTTTTTCATACTCATAACAAAAAACTCAACATAATAAACAACAGTAATTACAGAAAGCCTTTCTCTTGCTGGACAGAAACAGATTCTTTTCTTAAGATTCTTTTTTCTTGAGACATTCTGTTACTCTTTGTACTAAACGTTGATCTTGGCAATAAGATCCTACAAAAAAGAATGAATAAATGATGATAAAAACCCCCTACTATCTTATAGACAAATCGAAACTCATCAAAAACATGCAAACAATTTCTCGTTTACGGGAAATGTCCGGAGCTAAAATTTTACTTGCTTTGAAATGTTTTGCCACATGGAGTGTTTTTGATTTAATGTCTGAGTTCATGGATGGAACCACATCATCATCCCTTTATGAACTGCGTTTAGGAAGAGAAAAATTTGGCAAAGAAACCCATGCTTATTCAGTGGCTTGGGCAGATGATGAAATTGATGAAGCCTGTGGTTATGCAGATAAAATCATCTTTAATTCCATCCAACAGCTTCAACGCTTTTCTGATGCAACAAAAACCATTCAAAGAGGTTTAAGGTTAAACCCAGGAATGAGCGCATCAAATTTTGATCTTGCCAACCCCTCTCGCCCTTTTAGCCGCTTAGGAGAAACAAACCAAAGCGCTATCAAAGAAGTTCTGCCTCTTATCAACGGATTGATGATCCATAACAATTGTGAAAATGCTGACTTTAATCTTTTTAACCAAATGCTTGGGTATATGGAAGAAAAATTTGCAGAACTTTTTTCTGCTGTTGACTGGATAAGCCTTGGCGGCGGAATCCATTTTACGGCTGAAAATTATCCTCTAGAAGCTTTCGCAAAACGCTTAAAACAATTTTCTAAAACTCATGGTGTCACTCTTTTTCTAGAACCAGGAGAAGCTGCTATTACCAAAAGCACCACTTTAGAAGTCAGTGTTCTTGACACATTGTATAATGAAAAGAATCTAGCCATCGTTGATAGCTCAATTGAAGCACATATGCTTGATCTTCTCATTTATCGTGAGAATGCCAAATTAGAACCCAATCAAGGTCCACACGAAATTATGATTTGTGGAAAGTCTTGTCTTGCCGGCGATATTTTTGGAACATTTCAATTTCAAAAACCTCTTAAAATAGGCGATAGACTGTCTTTTCAGGATGCAGCAGGTTATACAATGGTCAAGAAAAACTGGTTTAATGGCGTTACAATGCCTGCTATTGTTCTCAAAGAGTGCGATGGTACATTAACACTTCAACGCCAATTCAGCTATAACGACTATCAGGAAAGCCTTTCATAAAGATAAACCATAAAAAACGTCATACAACAGTATTAAAAAGGAGATGGACCTACAATGAAAAAAAATGTTCTCATTATTGGTGCCGGAGGTGTTGCACAAGTTGTTGCGCATAAATGCGCTCAAAACAACGATATTCTTGGTGAAATTCATATTGCTTCACGAACACTCAAAAAATGTGAGGCCATCATTGCTTCTATTAAAGAAAAAAACACAATGAAAGAACAGGGTGTTTTCAAAAGCCATTCGCTCAATGCCATGAATGTAGAAGAAACTATAAAGCTCATCCAAAAGACCAAATGCGAAATTGTCATTAATGTTGGTTCTGCCTTTCTTAATATGTCTGTTCTTTCAGCTTGTATTGAAACCAAATGCGCTTATATCGATACCGCAATTCATGAAGACCCATTGAAAATTTGTGAAACACCTCCTTGGTATGGCAATTATGAATGGCCTCGACGTCAAGAATGTGAAAAAGCTGGTATAACCGCTATTTTAGGAGCAGGTTTTGACCCAGGTGTAGTGAATTCTTATGCTGCATTAGCGCGCGATGATTATTTTGATAAAATCACAGATATTGATATTATTGATATTAATGCCGGAAATCATGGGCGTTGGTTTGCTACAAATTTTGATCCAGAAATTAACTTCCGTGAATTTACAGGACAAGTATGGTCATGGCAAAATAAAAAATGGACTTCCAATAAAATGTTTGAAATCAGCCATGAATGGGATCTTCCCGTTGTGGGAAAACAAAAAGCCTATATGACAGGACATGATGAAATTCATTCACTTTCCAAAAATCTTGATGTAGAGAATGTCCGTTTCTGGATGGGATTTAGTGATCGTTATATCACTGTTTTTACGGTTCTAAAAAACCTCGGACTCTTATCCGAACAACCAATTAAAACGGCAGAAGGTCAAGAAGTTGTGCCCTTGAAAGTCGTGAAGGCCGTCTTACCCGACCCTTCCTCTCTCGCCCCAGACTACACAGGAAAAACCTGTATTGGGGGTCTTATTAAAGGCGAAAAAGATGGAAACCCGAGAGAAATTTTTATCTATAATATAGCCGATCACAAACAAGCTTTTCATGAAACTGGGGCACAAGGCATTTCCTATACAGCTGGCGTACCAGCAGCCGCAACAGCTCTTCTTATTGCCACAGGCGAATGGGATGTTAAAACTATGGTCAATGTAGAAGAATTACCACCCCACCCTTTCCTTAAATATCTTGATCATATGGGGCTTCCCACTTTTATAAGAGAACAACAAGAGGATAAAAAATTACAATTTTAATACTTATAGAAAGCATATGCTTAATTTTTTAAGTTATCACAAAACTGCTCAATGAAAACAAACTTAATATTCTCGTGTAATTATGGTTTTCAAAAAAATTTTAGCTATTCGTTATATTTTGGCAACATTGCGATTTCTTAACAACCTTAAAGAAGAGACATATCATCTTTTTAAGACATAGCAAGCAATGATCAAGATAAACAGAGAAGCAAAAACTAATTTAATCACACTGTATGACTTGTCTTATCATCAAAAAGATAGTGTCATAAACAAAAGATATAAAAATACTGCTCTTTTAAATAAGAGCGGTATTTTTTAGAATATTCAATCCCTTCCCTCTTCATATATAACGTTACGCTGAATACTATAAGATTATCTTAATCACAAACTCTCTCACATTGAAGCAATTAAAATCTTTTGTCTGCACATCACAAACAAAGCAAGCGTATGAGTAAAAAATGACAAATTTCTCTTATGAAAACGCTCAAATAATAAAGAGCTTTAGCAATATTGAAAACTGAAAAAGTGTATTATAATGTCAGTGTGTACTTTTACTAAACATAAAGATGATGGTGCACAATAGGTCTTGTAACAGTTTGAATGAATTTCATATATTTCAAGAGGAACTTTACAGTTATACCATTCACGAGCCACCATCGCGAAGTAGATTTGAGCATTTTGAGAGATGTTTGCTTAACACAAAACACGCAGATAAGCTCGGAATCCTATCTTAAATATTTTATAACAGTATAAAAACTACCCCATATATAAAACTTTACATAGACGAAACACCACCGCTCTAAACGATAGTGCACAACAGAATAATCAATCAAAACTGCACAACAGATATCTAAAACAGTAATTATCGAAAAGCATACAACAAATGGAACATTTTAATACAATTGGTTATATTCCTTTTTAAAGTTTTAAAATGTTGTTGCATGCTTCACTAATATTTTCTGCCTCATGTGCCTTTTAAAATGTACTTTTTAAAAGCTTTTTAAATATGAAGTGGTTTAGCAAATGTTGCCAAAGCTGCCTCACGCACGGCTTCTGATAAGGTAGGATGTGCATGGCAACAACGTCCCAGATCTTCTGATGAACCACCAAATTCCATTAAAACTGCAATTTCATGGATCATTTCACCAGCACCAAATCCAAGAATATGTCCTCCTAATACCCTATCTGTTTTTTTATCAGAAAGGATTTTAACGAACCCATCACTCTTTTGCATTGCACGTGCACGACCATTGGCCATAAAAGGAAATTTGCCAACATTATATTCAATACCAGCAGTTTTTAGCTCTTCTTCTGTTCTTCCTACACTCGCAATTTCCGGCTGTGTATAAACAACACTAGGAATAACATCAAAATTAACATGCCCTTTTTGACCTGCCAAAATCTCTGCCACAGCAATGCCTTCTTCCTCTGCTTTATGTGCTAACATTGGCCCTTTTACGACATCACCAATTGCATAAATTCCTGGAACATTCGTCTGCCAATGGGCATCAATTGCAATAAATCCGCGTTCATCTAACTGAACACCAGCCTCTTGTAAGCCAAGCCCCTCTGTATAAGGAGAACGTCCAGTAGCAATAAGCACAACATCAGCCTCTAAAGTTTCAGATTCACCACCTTTGACAGATTCAAAGCTCACCTGAGCAGTTGAGTCAGATTGTGTAACAGCTGTTACCTTTGCACCCGTTTTATATTCAATTCCCTGTTTTTCCATTAATTTCTGAAATTGCCGTGAAACTTCACCATCCATTGAGCCCAAAACTTTATTAAGATACTCAATAATGGTCACCTTAGCACCTAAACGGCTCCAAACTGATCCAAGTTCTGAACCAATGACACCAGCACCTACTACAATCATATGCGTTGGTACTTTTTCAAGCGAAAGAGCTCCCGTAGAAGAAACAATAGTCTTTTCATCAATTTCAACATTCACCCCTGGAATGCCTGAATTCTCTGAACCGGTAGCAATAATAATATTTTTTGTCTCAATTGTTTGTTTATTACCATCTCTGGCAACAACTTCCACATGATCCGCATTCAAAATTTTGGCTGTCCCAAAAAAAGTATCAACTTTATTTTTTTTCATCAAAAAAGAAACACCACTCGTATTGGCTGTCACCACAGCTTTCTTATGAACCATCATTTGTTCAAGATTAAGCTTAGATTTACCAATAGAAATACCAAGCGTTTCAAAACCATGCTGGGTTTCAGAAAACACTTCTGAAGCATGCAACAACGCTTTAGAAGGAATACAACCAACGTTGAGACATGTTCCTCCTAATGTTGTACGCTTTTCAATAATTGCTACTTTAAGTCCCAGTTGCGCCGCTTTTATTGCTGCTACATAACCACCTGGACCCGCTCCGATCACAGCCACATCATAAGACATCCGTTTCTCCTTTCATCCTGAAAACTGTATTTTACAAATCAAGAACAAGGCGTTCCGGATCTTCTAAGCTTTCCTTAACACGCACAAGGAAAGTCACAGCTTCTTGCCCATCCACAATACGGTGATCATAAGAAAGCGCTAAATACATCATGGGGCGGATCACAACTTGACCCTCAACAACCATTGCTCGCTCTTTAATCGCATGCATTCCCAAAATACCAGATTGTGGTGCATTCAAAATCGGTGTTGACATCAACGATCCATACACACCACCATTGGTAATGGTAAAAGTTCCGCCCTGCATATCAGAAACGGCTAATTTTCCATCACGCGCAAGACGCCCCAAACGACCAATCTCTTTTTCAATCTCTGCCAATGACATTTGATCTGCATCTCGCACCACTGGAACAACAAGCCCTTTATCCGTTCCAACAGCAATTCCAACATTGACATAGTTTTTATAAACAATATCTGTCCCATCAATCTCTGCATTAACAGCAGGAAGTTCTTTTAATGCATGACAAACAGCCTTGGTAAAAAAACCCATAAAACCAAGCTTAACGCCATGTTTCTTTTCAAAAAGATCCTTATAACGCTTGCGCAAATCCATCACCGCTGACATATCAACCTCATTAAATGTGGTTAACATTGCTGCTACATTTTGTGCATCTTTAAGACGGCGAGCAATTGTTTGACGCAATTTCGTCATACGAACCCGCTCTTCACGTGTTTCTTGGACAGGAGGTGCCGAAGAACTCGCCGCAGAAGAAGAGGGTGTAGGGGCATTTGTACTTTGTTTTAATCCACCAAGAACATCTTCTTTAAGAATTTGTCCACGTTTTCCAGAACCTGAAATATCGCTTTTTGCAACATTATTTTCAGCCATCAATTTTGCTGCTGAAGGAGAAGGAGGCATTGCACTACTCAAAGCAGGCTTCTCCGATTCAGATGAAGCCGCTGGAACAAGTGTAGCAGAAGGTGAAAGTGATTGGGAGATACCAGCTTCTCCAGCTTTCACCACTCCTAAAAGAGCATTTACTTCAACCGTATCGCCTTCTTTTGCAATGATTTCAGATAATTTCCCAGCAACAGGAGAAGGAACTTCAACAGTTACCTTATCAGTTTCTAATTCAACCAAAGGCTCATCCATAGCGACAGCTTCGCCAAGTTTTTTAAACCATTTGCCAACCGTTGCTTCGGTAACCGATTCGCCCAAAGTAGGAACACGAATTTCAGTAGTCATAATATTTTTCCATACATCAGAGTAGTAATAAATTAAGAACCTAACGCGTCTTTAAGAAACGCAGCCAGTTGTTCAAGGTGTTTCACCATCAACCCAGAGGCCGGTGACGCACTCGCAGGACGTCCTGCATAACGAGCACGTGAATATTGCGCATTAATATGCGTCAAAACCCATTCCAAATAAGGCTCAATAAATGACCAAGCCCCCATGTTTTTTGGTTCCTCTTGGCACCAAAAAACTTCCGCCTGCAAAAAGCGCGATAACACATTCACCAAAACTTTTGCAGGGAAAGGATAAAGCTGTTCAATACGAAGGAGGTAAACATCATCAATACCCTTTTTTTCACGTTCTTCATAAAGATCGTAATAAACCTTACCAGTACAAAGAACGACACGGCGAATCTTATTATCTTTTTGCAACTTAATGACAGAATCTTTGAGACATTCTGCATCATCAAGCAACACACGACAGAAACTTGTTTCTGGCCCCATTTCATTGAGAAGAGAAACAGCTCGCTTATGACGTAAAAGTGATTTCGGTGTCATCAAAATCAATGGCTTACGGAAATCACGCTTAATTTGTCGACGCAAAATATGAAAATAATTTGCAGGGGTTGTACAATTAGCAACCTGCATATTATCTTCCGCACAAAGTTGAAGAAACCGTTCTAAACGTGCAGAAGAATGCTCCGGCCCTTGCCCTTCAAAACCATGAGGCAATAAACACACAAGACCAGACATACGAAGCCACTTACGCTCTGCAGATGAAATAAATTGATCAAAAATGACCTGTGCACCATTAGAGAAATCACCAAATTGTGCTTCCCAAAGTGTTAATCCTCGTGGTTCAGCAAGAGAATATCCATATTCAAAACCAAGAACAGCTTCTTCAGAAAGCATAGAATTAACAACGTCATAAAGCGCTTGCCCCTTTTGTAAATGATTCAAAGGAATATAACGCGCCTCATTTTCTTGGTCATAAAGAACTGAATGACGTTGTGAAAAAGTTCCCCGTTCAACATCTTCACCGGAAAGACGAACCGGCGCTCCTTCCAAACAAAGTGAACCAAAAGCTAAAGCTTCAGCGGTTGCCCAATCAACCCCCTCACCGGTTTCAAAAATTTTAGCACGATTATTTAAAAAACGTTGAATGGTTTTGTGAACGTGAAAATTCGCCGGAATTTCAACAATTTTCTGACCAATTTCCTTTAAAGTTTTTAATTCAACACCGGTTGTTCTAGAATGCTGCTCATCAGAACTACTAAAAGCTTTGAGTCCCGTCCAGCTTCCATCAAGCCAATCAGCCTTATTAGGTTTATAAGAAGCACTTGCTTCAAGTTCACCTTCAAGCTTATCGCGCCATAATTTTTTTTGTTGCTCAATTTCTTCTGAAGTAACCATTCCTTCTGCTACTAATTGGTCACTATAAAGTTGAAGTGTTGTTTTATGATTACGTATTGCTTTATACATAAGCGGCTGCGTAAAGGAAGGTTCATCACCTTCATTATGCCCATAACGGCGATAACAAAACATATCAATAACCACTGGTTTATGGAAAATTTGGCGAAACTCTGTTGCTATTTTGGCAACAAAAACAACTGCCTCAGGATCATCACCATTCACATGGAAAATTGGTGCGTCAATCATTTTTGCGACATCTGATGGATAAGGCGAAGAACGTGAAAAACGTGGAGATGTTGTAAAACCAATCTGGTTATTGATAATAACATGAAGTGAGCCTGCAACACGATAACCTTTAAGACCTGAAAGACCAAAAGTTTCTTGGATAACGCCTTGTCCTGCAAAAGCGGCATCACCATGAATAAGCAATGGCATCACTTTTGAACGCTCACTTAATGGGAGTAAATCAGTATGCGCAGGTCCCATAAGTTGATCTTGTTTAGCACGTGCTTTTCCCATAACAACCGGATCAACAATCTCAAGATGAGATGGATTGGCCAACAGTGATAAATGAACTTTTTTACCATCAAAGTCCAGATCAGCGGTAGTTCCCAAATGATATTTAACATCACCGGATCCCTCCACATCATCAGGCTTGTAAGATCCCCCTTTGAATTCATGAAAAATAGCCCTATGCGGTTTGGCAAGAACTTGTGAAAGAACATTTAAACGACCACGATGCGCCATTCCTAAAATAACTTCCTGCACCCCCAAAGCACTACCACATTTGATAATCTGTTCAAGAGCGGGAATCAGCGCCTCACCACCATCGAGTCCAAAACGCTTTGTACCTTTATATTTAGTGTCTAAAAACTGTTCGAATCCCTCCGCCTGAATAAGCTTATTCAGAATAGCTTTCTTGTCTTGTTGTGTGAAAGAATTTTTTTTATCTCGCCCTTCAATACGTTCTTGAAGCCATACTTTCTGAACCGGATCAGAAACATGCATATATTCCACACCGATTGTTGAACAATAGGTACGATTGAGAATCTCAAGCATTTGCGGAATAGTTGCATATTCCAACCCTAAAACATTATCAATAAAAATGGGACGCTCGTAATCAGCTGGAGTAAAACCATAAGCTTCTGGAGAAAGTTCCTTATAATCTTCTTGTTTTTCGGCCAATTGAAGAGGGTCAAGCTGCGCATGAAGATGTCCCCGTTCTCGAAACGCACGAATCATCATAATTGCATGAATGGAATCACGTGTTGCACGAATAATATCTTGTTTACTGGAAGTTTTTCCCTTTTGTGCAGCACCTGTTATTGCTTTTTCCTTTAATTTATCGCCAAGATATTTTTCAAGAGAAGACCAATCACCATCAAGAGCAGAAACCAATTCACCCTCTGCTTTTAATGGCCAATGATCACGCTGCCATGTTGCTCCTTCAGCATTTTTAAGAACATCTTCTTTATTATCATGAAGTCCTTCAAAAAAAGCACGCCACTGTGAATCAACACTGGTAGGATCTTTTTCATATTGAGCATAAAGTTGATCTATATAATCCGCATTCCCACCATAAAGAAATGATGTCTGTGCAAAAAGGCTATTTATTTCGTCCTGCCTTGCCATATACCTCTCCGGAACATCTATTCCGTCTCCTTATATCTCTTTTGACCTTTAAATGCTTACAAACAAGCAGTAATTTGAACATTCAAAAAAGTTTTACCTTTTTATACTCAAGTTTTTTCACCTGAATCTAAGAACCTTTTCTTATTCAGGTGAAACTTTCTTTTAGCCTTTCAAAACTGACATCAAAGTCTTACCTATCTGTGATGGCGAAGAAGACACACGAATCCCAGCTGATTCCATTGCCGCAATTTTATCTTCTGCTCCACCTTTACCACCAGAAATAACAGCACCAGCATGTCCCATTGTACGTCCTGGAGGAGCCGTACGGCCAGCAATAAAGCCAACAACTGGCTTTTTACGACCTTTTCTTGCTTCATCTTGCAAAAACTGTGCTGCTTCTTCTTCAGCAGAACCACCAATCTCACCAATCATAACAATAGACTCGGTTTCATCATCCGCTAAAAACATTTCCAACACATCAATAAATTCAGTGCCCTTAACAGGATCGCCACCAATCCCTATAGCAGTCGTTTGTCCGAGACCTTCCTGACTCGTTTGAAAAACGGCTTCATAAGTTAAAGTTCCCGACCTCGAGACAACCCCAACAGAACCTTTTCTAAAAATAGAACCAGGCATAATACCAATTTTACATTCATTTGGTGTAAGAATACCGGGACAATTAGGACCAATAAGACGAGACTTTGAGTTTTCTAATCGCGCCTTCACTTTAACCATATCCATAACGGGAATACCTTCCGTAATACAGATAATTAAACAAATTTCAGCTTCAATAGCCTCTATAATAGCTGCCGCAGCCCCTGCTGGAGGAACATAAATAACGGAAGCATCCGCGCCTGTTTTTTCTTTTGCTTCTGCAACATTAGCGAAAATAGGAAGAGTTTCGCCTTTTGAACCTTCCCATGTTTCTCCACCCTTTTTAGGATTAACGCCACCAACCATTTGCGTACCATGATAAGCAAGCGCCTGTTCTGTATGAAATGTTCCTGTTTTTCCTGTAAGCCCTTGAACGAGAACTTTTGTCTCTTTATTCACAAGAATTGACATAGCTTAAGCTCCCTTCACGGCTGCAACAATTTTTTGGGCAGCATCATCTAAATCATCAGCAGGAATAACATTCAAACCACTCTCATTGATAATTGCTTTACCTTGCTCAACATTAGTACCTTCAAGACGAACAACCAAGGGAACCTTTAAACCAACCTCACGAACAGCAGCAACCACACCTTCAGCAATGACATCACAACGCATAATACCACCAAAAATGTTAACCAAAATGCCCTTAACATTTGGATCGGCCGTAATAATCTTAAAAGCAGCTGTCACCTTTTCTTTTGATGCTCCACCACCAACATCCAAAAAATTCGCTGGCTCTGCTCCATAAAGCTTAATGATATCCATTGTTGCCATAGCAAGCCCAGCACCATTAACCATGCAACCAATCGTACCCTCAAGAGCAACATAAGCAAGATCATGCTTTGATGCTTCTATTTCCTTTGGATCTTCCTCTGAAAGATCGCGCAATTCTAAAATATCTGGATGACGAAACAGAGCATTATTATCAAAAGAAACTTTCGCATCAAGAACACGCAAGTGACCATCTTTCATCACAACAAGCGGATTGATTTCTAAAAGGCTCATATCTTTTTCACAAAATGCCTTATAGAAAATCGGAAAAAGCTTTTCACCATCTTCTCGCGCACTACTTTGTAGTTTCAACGCATCACAAAGTCTTGCACAATCAGCAGAAGTAACACCCTCTACAGCATCAATGGGAAGCGTGAATATTTTTTCTGGTGTCTCTTCAGCAACCGTTTCAATATCCATTCCACCTTCTGTTGAAACAACAAAAGCAATTCGACCAACGCTACGATCAACCAAAAGTGAAAGATAAAGCTCCCGTTCAATATCGGCACCATCTTCAATATAAAGGCGGTTGACCTGCTTACCCTCTGGACCAGTTTGTTTGGTTACCAAAGTTTTTCCAAGCATTTCTTGAACATTTGCAACAACTTCTTCAACAGATTGTGCAAGCCGAACACCACCCTTTGCATCAGGACCAAGTTCTTTAAACTTACCCTTACCACGACCACCAGCGTGTATCTGACTTTTAACCACATAGAGAGGTCCGGGCAATTTTTCCGCCCATTTTTCAGCTTGCTCTACAGAATAAACAGCAACACCATTTGCAATTGGTGCTCCATATTCATGAAGCAGACGTTTGGCCTGATACTCATGGATATTCATGCATTTGTCCTTTTCTTTTATGGATCTTATTAATCCTAAAGTTTTAATATTCTATACTTATTTTAATGAATTAAACCTTGTTCAATTTACTTGAGACTAGGTACAAGAGCAATACAAGCTTCACAAAGCTTTTTAACCGCATTTACTGAATGATCAAAAGCACCTCTTTCTTCCTTATCAAGATCAATTTCAATGACTCGTTCAACACCACCTGCACCAAGTACAACAGGAACACCAACGTAGGTATCATTAACCCCATATTCTCCTGAAAGATAAGCTGCAACAGGCACAACACGCTTAGTGTCCTTTAGATAAGCCTCAGCCATAGAAACAGCAGAAGCTGCTGGTGCATAATAAGCAGAACCTGTTTTTAACAAACCAACAATTTCTGCACCGCCATCACGGGTACGCTGGATAATTTGATCAATTCTTTCCTGTGTTGTCCAGCCCATCTTTACAAGATCAGGCAAAGAAATACCACCAACCGTTGAATAACGCACGAGAGGAACCATTGTATCACCGTGGCCCCCTAAAACAAACGCTGTCACATCTTTAATAGAGACCTTAAATTCCTCAGATAAGAAATGACGAAAACGCGCTGAATCAAGAACACCAGCCATCCCAACCACTTTATGTGTAGGGAGACCTGAAAATTTCTGCAATGCCCACACCATCGCATCAAGGGGATTGGTAATACAAATAACAAACGCTGAAGAAGCGTATTTTTTAATTCCAGCTCCAACTTGTTCCATAACCTTTAAATTAATGCCCAAAAGTTCATCACGGCTCATACCAGGTTTTCGCGCAACGCCTGCTGTTACAATAACAACATCAGCACCTTCAATTGCTTCATAAGCATTAGCACCTTTTAGACTGATATCAAAACCATCAACGGGAGAAGATTCGGCTATATCTAGAGCCTTACCTTGTGGCACACCTTCTGTAATATCAAATAAGACCACATCAGCAAGCTCTTTAAGCCCAATAATATGTGCTAAAGTACCACCAATCATACCTGAACCAATGAGAGCTATTTTTTTCCGTGCCATTTTATTTTTTCCTAACTTTTAGATAATTCAGCGCACACCCAATCAACGTCCGTATACTGAATATTTTGACTTCAACCATATTCAAACAATATCATAAAAAGGAGTAAAGAAATGAAATTTACAAATTTATCTCCTTACAGAAACAACAACCCTCCGCTGAAACAACTATTAGAAAATTATCACGATGTATCGATAAAGTGAATTTAAAAAAAATACAACAGAATTATTATATTTCTTTAATTTCAAAAAGTTATTGTTTTGACAGTTTACGTAAAGGTAAAAGTATAATCAATGCTTCTTCTTCAAAAGAAAATGTTCTTCCCAAAGTTTTAAATAATCGTAGCTTTGCATTTCGAAAAGACGTGATTGTGTTCTTTGAAATTCAAATGTTTCCGTAATCTGCGCATGCCCTTTATACAAATCCCCTATCCCTGCGGCTGCCGACATAAACAACCGTATATGCCGCTCATAAAGAATATCAATAAGCAAAATAAACCGTTTTGTTTCATTGCGACATGTATCATCCATGACCGGTACATTATCAATAAAAATCGTATGATAATGCTCTCCTAATAACAAATATTCAGCCGCGGCCAAAGGCTTTGCACATAAATCCCCATAATCAAAACGAGCACATCCTGCACCAAAGCGCGGAATAGGAATAAAGCGCCCTTTTATAGAAAGCTCATCAGACATCTCCTTATGTCCTTGCAATACAAGTGCCCATGCTTGATCCATATATTCATTTGCTTGGACCCCCAACGGCGATACATACATCTGTTGTAGATTTGATTTTTCAAGGCGATAATCTGTTTTTGCATCAAGATTAACAACACGAACATATGCTTTCAAAACTTGAATAAAAGGCAAAAAGAGCTCACGATTCAAACCGTTACAATAAAGGTTATCCGGCGCCACATTTGAAGTCGCAATAAAGAAAATTCCTTTATCAAACAGAGCAGAAATAAGCCGCCCCAATACCATAGCATCAGCAATATCCGTTACACTAAACTCATCAAAACAAAGTACTTTTGCTTCTCGTACAAGATCTTCAGCAACAGCTAAAATAGGATTATCTTGTTTAAATTTTGTACACCCAGATGCTTGACGATAAGAATTAATACGCTCATGCACATCAGCCATAAAATCATTAAAATGGGCACGCTTTTTATGACCTTTAGGCAAACAAGAAAAGAACAAATCCATCAGCATGGTTTTGCCCCGTCCTACTTCACCATAAATATACAGTCCCTGAAAAAAACCTGTTTCATCTCCTTGTTTTACAACGCAAGAAATATTTTGTTTTTTCCTTTTAAATATTCTGTTAAAGAAAGAGCAAAATATCCAAGGCAAAGGATGAGAGATATTTTGTTCCGCAATTTTTTTTAATAAATGATCAAAATATTCTGTTATAGCTAATTGAGCGGGATCAAAACAAACCTCTCCTTTAGCGACAAGCTCCTTATAACGTGTTGAAACGAGAATCATCCAAAAAACCTTTTTCAAACTGATCTCAATGAAAAATACAAATACTTTTCAAGAATCTGTCCGTCTAGTTTAGTTTATCATAAACGATCAAAAATGATTTAACGACTTAAAATAACGGGATGATCATCAAGTGTACGTCCCTCAAAACGATCAACATTTGAAGAATAAAGAACGAGGATAACACGTCCAGAGTTATTATAAAAATATAATCTTTTTCCTTTAACAGCCCACGATCTCACTTGGGAAGCAATTCCTGGACAGTGTAAAGGACCAGCACGGTACCCTTGTCCAAACTTTGTTTGTGGAGTTGCAATCCGGCAAACTTTTCCTCCCATAGAAAGATTCCATACCCCAGCAACACTTGCAGGAAATAAATCAGTGGCATTACTTGGCAATTCGAGACTAGCCATTCGTCCATCGCTCTGAGAATCTCCTTTTTCATACATCGGAGCGTTTGCATCTTCAGATATCGACGAAGAAGTAGACGACAGATCAGACGCTTCTAATATTGTCATTTGTTGAGATGGATAAAAAACTTCTAATGCGTTACCATCGTCATTACCATCAAACCGTGTTGTTGAACATCCCCCTAAAAACATTACAGTTGATAGTGCAACGAAAAACGAAACTTTTGAAAACGCCATGTCTGTACTCTCTCCCACGACAATAAATAAGTTCACAAAAAAATTAAGCGAATATTTGTTATAGTTACAAAGATAAATTAACAAATTAAAAAAAACAGGTTAAAATCACTTATTTTAAAAGAAATAATTTATGTACCCAATTTTATATTTATTAAACACTAGAAATTTATAATATTTTCAGCCATATATCTTTTTACAAGTAACATTAGAAATAGAGAAGTTTCATGAAAACGCCATTTAGCAAAATGGACGGTCTTGGAAATCAAATTATTGTTGTTGATATGCGTGAAAGCACATACGCTCTTACACCACAAGCAATCCTTGCTTTGTCGGCAGATCCTGAAATGCATTTTGATCAAATCATGGCTATCCACACACCAACTCAGAAAAAAACCGACTTCCGCATAGAAATATGGAATGCCGACGGATCAATAGCTAAAGCTTGTGGCAATGGTACCCGCTGTGTCATCGCATGGCTTAAAGATCACAATTTTGGTGAAAAATTTCATTTAGAAACTCCCGCTGGAATTATTGAAGGAAAATACCAAACCGATAATCTCATTTCTGTTGATATGGGATGCCCAAATTTCAATGCAAAAGAGATGCCTGTTTCACGTGAAATAGTTGATACCAATCACGTAGAAATTATGGCTGGTCCCCTAAAAGACGCTTGTCTCATATCCATTGGCAATCTCCATGCTATCTTTTTTGTTGAAAATGATATTCAACATATTCCATTAGAAAAATATGGGCCAAAACTTGAACATGATCCCCTGTTTCCCGAACGGTGCAATATTTCCATTGCTTGCATAACGTCAAAGAAAAGTCTAAATTTACGTACATGGGAGCGAGGGGCAGGATTAACACAAGCATGTGGGAGTGCTGCTTGTGCAAGTGCAGTGGCTGCTTATCGTCGTGGACTTACAGAGCGCCATGTTGATGTAAATTTACCAAAGGGAACACTTAATATTTTTTACCGAGAAGACGATCATATTATCATGACAGGACCAATTAAATATCACTTTAGTGGTTTTTTAAGCCCTTTAACAGGGTGCTACAAAAAGGATCACTCCTGATGGCAATAGAAATTGTAACTTTTGGTTGTCGACTTAATAGCTACGAATCGGAAATCATTCGCAAAGAAAGTACTTCTTCAGGGCTAGATCAACTTAAAGATGGTGCTATTATCTTTAATACCTGTGCTGTCACTGCCGAAGCCGTACGACAAGCAAAACAAGCTATCCGCAAAGCAAGGCGTGAAAATCCTCATGCGCATATCATTGTAACAGGGTGTGCAGCCCAAACAGAAGCACAAAATTTTGCCTCAATGACAGAAGTAGATCTTGTTTTAGGAAACGAAGATAAACTTCACGCTCATTCTTATCGTCAACTTCCTGATTTTGGTATTAATCATTCTGAAAAGGTGCATATCAATGACATTATGGAAGTACAAAAAATTGCTCCACATATGGTCAGTGCAATGCAAGAGCGCACCCGCGCTTTTGTACAGGTACAAAACGGATGCGATCACCGCTGTACATTTTGCATTATTCCTTATGGACGAGGACCATCTCGTTCAGTTCCCATGGGTGCTGTCATAGAACAAATTAAAAAGCTGATAGGTGGGGGTATCCAAGAAGTGGTCCTTACAGGTGTTGACCTTACAAGTTATGGCCACGATCTTCCTGGAAAAGCTACTCTAGGAAAATTAACTTCAGCTATTTTGCATCATGTCCCTGACTTAGCCCGATTACGCCTCTCATCTATTGACTCTATTGAAGCAGACGAAGAACTCATAAATCTTTTAGCTTATGAAACAAGAATCATGCCCCATTTGCATTTATCTTTGCAAGCAGGTGATAATATGATTTTAAAACGGATGAAACGGCGTCATCTGCGCGAACATGCCATTCAATTTTGCCAAGAATTGCGTGCCAAACGTTCTACAATGGTTTATGGTGCCGACTTAATTGCTGGTTTTCCTACAGAAACAGAAGAGATGTTTCAAAATAGTCTTGCCTTAATCAAAGATTGTAATTTAACCCATCTCCATGTCTTCCCCTTTAGTCCAAGAGAAGGAACACCTGCCGCACGTATGCCACAAATCAACCGTAAAATAATTAAGCTGCGTGCTGAAAAATTGCGTAAAGCAGGTGATATGGCTTACAAAAAGCATCTTGCTCATTTACAAAACAGTCTACAAACAATTCTCGTTGAAAAAGATGAAATCGGACGAACAGAAGATTATACTCTTGTACAAGTTAAAGGTGCAAAAGCAGGAACAATTGTTCAAGCCCTTATCGTTGATCATGATGGCGATAAATTGATTGCTGTCCCTCCAAAATTAAACGCTGCTTGAGCAGGAGAATTCTTATGACTAAATCTTTTATAAAAAAAATATTCTCTTTTAACAAATCTCAAGAGGAAGAAATTGAACAACAGATTTCTATTCCTGATAAAAGCGATATAATAGAAGAAAATAAAGACAAAAATGAAAAGACAAAAAATAATCAAATCTCTATAAACACAGAAAAAGAAGAACAAACAAAAAATCCAGAGTCAATACTTACAAAATATGATGAAAAATCTCCATTTCTAGAATCCCATTCTGATAAAATTCCCTTTTCTGGTAAAATTATTGTCACAGACAACATCCGTGAAAAAAAGAATGAAGAAATTTTATCTGAACCTTCTGTTGAACAAAAAAAAACAGCGTGGTTTGGGCGCCTTAAAAAAGGCCTATCCCTTTCTTCACAACGCCTAAGCGGATCAATTGCCGATCTCTTTGTTAAAAGAAAACTTGATGAAGATACATTGCAAGAGCTCGAAGATATTCTTATCCAAGCTGACATAGGTGTAGAGACGGCAACACGCATCACAAATACTTTAGCTTCCAGTCGTTACGGAAAAAACCTCTCCCCAGATGATATTCATACTATTGTAGCTGATGAGGTCAAAAAAGTTCTGGAACCTGTTGCAATACCATTAGAACTTGATCTCAGCCATAAACCTCATGTTATTTTGCTGGTAGGTGTAAATGGCACTGGAAAAACGACAACTATTGGAAAACTTTCAGCCAAATTAACAGAAGGGGGATTAAAAGTTATGCTGGCAGCAGGTGATACTTTCCGAGCCGCTGCTATTGAGCAACTACACATTTGGGGTGAACGTACCAATTCTCCTGTTATTTCGACAAAATTGGGTGCAGATGCCGCCAGCTTAGCATTTGATGCTTATGAAAAAGCAAAAAAAACAAACAGTGATGTATTAATTATTGATACAGCAGGGCGTTTACAAAATAAATCTGAATTAATGGATGAGTTGGCAAAAATTATTCGTGTTTTAAAAAAACACACCCCCCAAGCACCCCACACAATCCTTCAAACTCTTGATGCAACAACCGGACAAAATGCACTCAACCAAGTGGACATTTTCCGTGATATTGCTGGTGTTAATGGTTTAGTTATGACAAAGCTAGATGGAACTGCACGAGGAGGAATTCTTGTCGCTATCGCAGCAAAATATAAATTACCCGTTTATTTTATCGGTATAGGAGAAGATATTGAAGACCTTCAACCCTTTTCTGCTTCTGACTTTGCCGAAACTATTGCAGGAAAACACGCATGAAACAGCCTTTATCTAATCCTAATTTACACAATAATTCTGAAAAAAAGATGAATAACAATAAAAAAAATTCTCTCTCACCAACACTTAAGTTTCTTTTGGAAATGGGTCCATTGGTTGCCTTCTTTTTTGCCAATTATAAGGGAGAATGGCTGATAAAAAACATTGGATTTTTTCAAAATTTTAGTAAGCCTATTTTCCCTGCAACAGCTATTTTTATGGTAGCTATTATTATTTCCCTAAACTTATCATGGATCCTTGCAAGACAAATTCCTATTATGCCTCTTATTTCAGGAATATTTGTTTTAGTTTTTGGCTTTCTAACTCTCTGGCTTCATAATGAAACTTTCATAAAAATGAAACCAACAATCATTAATAGCTTATTTGCTTTTATACTTTTTGGTGGGATGTTTTTTAAAAAACCACTTTTACGTTATGCTCTTGATTCTACCTTAAAACTTGATGATTTAGGTTGGCAAAAACTTACCTATCGTTGGGCGTTTTTTTTCATTTTTCTTGCCATTTTGAATGAAATAATTTGGCGTAATTTTAGCGATAATTTCTGGACAAGTTTCAAAGTATTTGGCGTCATGCCTATAACAGTCCTTTTCATGCTTACCCAAATGCCTATAATTATAAAACATTCAAAAGGACTTTTTACAGAAGAGGACAAATCTGATTCTTAAAAAAATCATCACTACCGATTATTTTATAGATTCATCGCCAAACACTGTTCGGGAGAAAAAATATGTTGATTGAACAGTTTATTTGTCGAGAAAACAATTTCGGTGTACTCCTTCATGATGAAAAAAGTGATATGACAGCTGCAATAGATGCTCCTGAAGGCAAAGCGATTCACAACGCCTTAAAGCGCCACAATTGGACACTTAACACTATTTTTGTAACTCATCATCATCACGACCATGTAGAAGCCCTATCAGAATTAAAACAAGTTTACAACACTACGGTTATCGGACCAGAAGCAGAAAAAGAAAAGATTGATCATCTTGATAAAACACTTCAACCTGATGAAAGTTTTTCTTTTGGCTCACACCTTCTTTTAGCTCTTTCAACACCTGGTCATACTCTAGGCGCATTATCTTACTATTTTCCTGAAAAGAATTTACTCTTTGCTGGAGATACACTTTTTTCATTGGGCTGTGGACGTCTTTTCGAAGGAACACCAGCACAAATGCTGAATTCTTTAAAAAAACTTCGTAAACTTCCTGATGAAACACTTCTTTATTGTGGACATGAATATACAAAAAATAACGCTCTTTTCGCACTAACAATTGACCCACATAATAAAAAACTCCACCAAAGAATAGAGGAAGTTTTTTTGCTACGTGCAAAAAACGCTATGACTTTACCAGTAACCTTAGGGCAAGAAAAAGCCACCAATCCCTTTCTCCGCTGGGATGATAGTGTATTGCGAAGAAACCTTGTAATGGAAGAAGAAACAGATGAAGAAGTCTTTGCTGAAATTCGAAGAAGAAAGGATAATTTTTAACCATGCTTAAGTTCGTATTACGTTTGTTCCTCCTTTTTCTTTTCGTGATACATATTCAACTAACAAGGGCAGAGGAAAAGGAAACAGATAATTCTTCTCTTATATCATCTCTCATTGCAAATTATCCCTTAACAGAAGATTTTCTTTTAAAGCTGGAAAAAATTGAAAAAGAATGTAAAAACTTACTTCCAGAAACAAAAAATAATCTTATAACTTATGATTCTAGTATCCACTCTAGTATTGAAAATTACACTACCTATATTTCTAGTAAACCAAAACTTGTAAATATTTTAAAAGAAAATAATATAACATCGAAAGATTTTGCTTCAGGAACCTTAGCTCTTAAAGAAATATCAACGCTTCTCATATTTGTACCTGAAAAGGAATATTCTACTGAGAAAAATACTATATTTCTAAACAATCTTGAATTTGTTAAAAAACATTTTTTTAAAGCGACAATTCTTTTAGATAGCTGTGAAAAACTCATTTTGAGCAACTAATCAGCTATGACACATTAAAAATATCATCCCATTAATCTAATAAAAAAGTCCGTGCATTAAAAAATCACCGTGTTTTTATCATTCCTAATAATTGTGTTTATTTCGACTATATTTAACAAATGTTTTTATAAAAATAAAGAATAACAGACGAAAAAATATTTATTGAAATTCAAAAAAGAAAGGATAATTTTTAGTCATGTTTAAACTTCTTTTGTGCTTTTTCTTCATTTTTCCTTTTGCATCATACGCTCAAGAAAAAAAACAAGAAATAGATGATCTTTCTTTTATACCGCCTTTCATTGCAAATTATCCCTTAACAGAAGATCTTCTTTTAAAGCTGGAAAAAATCAAAATAGAATGTAAAAATTTATCTTCAGAACCAGAACAAATAAATAAAAAAAGTGATTTCAATAATTATAATGATAATATTGAAAAATACGCTGCCTATATTTCTAATAATCCAAAACTTGTGAATATTTTAAAAGAAAATAATATAACACCGAAAGAGTTTGTTATTGCTCACCTAGCACTTCAAGCGACATTGTATGTACTTACTGATGAAGAAAATTCTACTTATGAAAAAAAATTTTTACCTTCAAGCAATATAGAATTTGCTAAAGAGCATATGTATAGAATAATAAAAATTTTAAAAGATAACTGTTAAAAAACTTTTTAGAACAATTGATTAACTTTGTAAACGCCGACAAATTTCATCTAATTGTTCTAATGAAGAGTAATGTATTTTTAAATCTCCACCTTTTTTACCATGTCGAATAATAACTTTCATTCCTATCACATCTGCAAGTAATTTTTCTAAAGATTTTGTTTCAGCATCTTTCTCCAAATTGGTACGTTTTTTAGTTTTAGGATTAGCTTGCTCATATGCAAGTATTTCTGTTTGACGTACAGAAAGCCCTTCACGAATAATTTTCTCAGCTAAATTTTGTGGGTCATCAACGGTTATAAGACAACGTGCATGACCTGCAGAAAGTTGTCCATCAGTTAAGAATTGTTGTACTTTTTCTGGAAGTTTTAACAAACGAAGCGTATTTGCAACATGACTACGACTTTTTCCTATAACTTGCGCTAAATCTACTTGCGTATAATCATGTTCATTTAGAAGCATATCATATCCCTTTGCTTCTTCGATAGGATTAAGATCTGCACGTTGAACATTTTCAATAATTGCCAATTCCAAAGCCGTTTTATCGTCCACATCACGAATAATAACGGGTAATTGACTTAAATTTGCACGTTTTGCTGCACGCCAGCGCCGTTCACCCGCAATCAATTCAAACTGATGAGGATGATCTCTTAAAGGCCTCACAATAACCGGTTGAACCACACCGTGTTGACGAATTGATTGTGTCAAATTATCAAGCTCTGTTTCAGTAAAATGACGCCGAGGATTGTGAGGATTACATGAAATAGATTCAATAGAAATAAATCGCTCAGAAAGACTACCGGATTCATTTAATTTATCAAAGCTTGATGAACGTGCAATATTGTTGTTTAAATTGATATCTCCAATCAATGCCGCTAATCCACGTCCTAGTCTTTTTTTTGATAGATCATCGTTCATAATTTTGCTCTTTGAGTTTTCTTACAAAAATTTTTACATTTTTAAGCAGCAGCACGTGCTTGTTTTTCACGTTGAATCATTTCTGATGCTAGACGCAAATAAGCTTGGCTCCCAGCACATTTAAGATCATAAAGCAATACAGGTTTACCAAAAGAAGGCGCTTCTGATACTCTTACATTTCGTGGAATAACAGTACGATAAACTTTATCTCCCATAAAAGAACGTACATCTTCAACAACTTGATTTGAAAGGTTATTACGTCCATCATACATTGTTAAAACAATACCTTGGATTTCTAAAGATGGATTAAGTACGGATCGCACTTGTTTTACTGTTTCAAGTAATTGACTTAAACCTTCAAGTGCTAAAAATTCACACTGCATAGGCACTAAAACAGAATCCGCAGCCCCCATAGCATTAAGTGTTAAAAGATTAAGGGAGGGAGGACAATCAATTAAAATATAATTGAATTTTTTTTCCATTTCCGGATCATCATAGAGAGCTTTACGTAAGCGTTGTATGCGATCTTTTGATGAAGAAATTTCCATTTCCACACCTAAGAGATCAAGTGTAGAGGGAACTATATAAAGATTGGGTACGGCTGTTTTTAAAGCCGCCTGTGTAATTGAAACGCCCGAAACCAAAACATCATAAGAAGATAAAGGACGGCTATTACGATCAATCCCTAAACCTGTACTAGCATTACCTTGTGGATCAACATCCATAATAAGGACATTTTCACCAATAGCCGCTAAAGCTGTAGCAAGATTAATTGCTGTGGTTGTTTTTCCGACTCCACCCTTTTGGTTTGCAATAGCGATAATTCGTGTTTCGCTCATTTTGCTCTACCCTCTATATGATCGAATATGAGAAATTTCCAAAATAACAGAATTTTCATCAACTTTACTTTTATGTTTTAACAGATCAAAGTGCCAATTGGCAGAGGCATTTTTTATTTCTGTAGCGTAATCCCGACCTTTTTGCAAAAGAGCTATTGTTTTTTCTGTTAATAAAGGAAAAATGAGTTGTAAAAGAGTATCAAGCGGCGCTAATCCCCGTGCCGTTATAATATCAGATATGGGAATTTTTTGATATATATCTTCAATTCTAGCGTGATAAACCGTTGCTGGAAGATTAAGTTGAGCAATAACTGTTCGCAAAAAAGCAACTTTTTTCCCATTACTTTCAACAAGATTAATATGTCCTGCTTTTTTTTCTTTCAAAAAGATAGCAATCACAATTGCAGGAAAACCTCCTCCTGATCCTAAATCACACCAATGTAAAGAATGAGCATACAAAGGAAAAATTTGTGCTGAATCTAGAATATGTCGTGTCCATAGATCTGGTATAGTTGTAGCAGATATCAAATTAATATGTGCATTCCACTGAAGTATTAAAGACTCAAACTGAATTAAATTTTCCATCGTTTCACGTGAAACAGAAGGAATAATATTTAATAATTGTTGATATTTTTTTTCTGTAGAAAAATTCATTAAGCTGTTTTAGCCTTTTCACGTCGTTGACGTTGAATATGTGTAATAATAAGCGATAACGCGGCGGGTGTCATACCATCAATTTTTTGTGCATCAGCAATTGAACGCGGCGACACTTCTTGAATTTTTGATTTAAGTTCATTTGAAAGACCTGAAATTGACTGAACATCAAGAGAAGAAGGAATTTCTAAACGCTCATCTCTCTGAAGAGAGGCAATATCTTGTGCTTGTTTATCTAAATAAACGGCATATTGTGCTTCAATTTCTAAAGATTCTGCTGTTTTAGAATCAATTGTTTGTAATTGTGGCCAAAAATCTGAAAGACGTTCTAAGGTCATATAAGGATAAGCAAGAAAATCATAAGCCGAACGCCGAATTCCATCATGATTAACATGTAATCCATGAGCAGAAGCTTCATTGGGTGTTAAAAAAAGATTTTGACATATTGATCGTGCTTGATCAAGCCGTTGTTGTTTTTTCTGATAACATTCCCAACGTATTTTACTTACAATACCCCATTTTTGTGCCAAAGGTGTTAAACGCGTATCAGCATTATCAGATCGTAAAGATAAACGAAATTCAGCACGTGATGTAAACATCCTATAAGGTTCACAAACACCACGTGAAACCAAATCATCAATCATAACACCAATATAAGCAGTAGAACGACTTATAAGTATTTCATCTAATTTACCTACTTTACATGCAGCATTTAATCCAGCTAAAAGTCCTTGTGCTGCTGCTTCCTCATATCCTGTTGTACCATTAATTTGGCCTGCTAAAAATAAACCTGGTAAAGAGCGTAATTCTAAGCTTCTCGTTAATTGTTGTGGATTAACAAAATCATATTCAATAGCATAACCAGGTTGCAAAACTATAGCATTTTCCAATCCTTCAATGGTTTTCAATAGAGAAATTTGTACATTTTCAGGAAGAGAAGTAGAAAGACCATTTGGATAAACAGTATCATCATTTAATCCTTCTGGTTCCAGAAAGATCTGATGCCCATCACGTTCTCCAAATTTCACAATTTTATCTTCAACAGAAGGACAATAACGTGGTCCTAACCCTTCAATATTTCCAGAATATAAAGCAGAGCGATAAATATTCTCGCGAATAATTTGATGTGTTTTCTCATTTGTACGTGTTATTGCACATTCAATTTGTGGTTGTTCAATTTTCTCTGTTAAAAGAGAAAAGGGTATGGGATTTTCATCTGCTTGTTGTTTTTGGAGAGCTTCCCAAGCAATTGTTTTTTTACTCAAACGAGCAGGGGTTCCTGTTTTTAATCGTCCAAGTTTTATATGATATTTTTTCAAATGTTCAGCAAGTTTTACACTTGACTGATCTCCCATACGACCAGCAGCCCATGTTTTATTACCAATATGAATAAAGCCATTTAAAAACGTACCTGTTGTTAAAACAACAGCACCAGAAAAAATTGTTCCTTGTTTTTTTAAAATAACACCTGATACACAATTATCTTTAACAACCAGATCAATAACTTCATCCTCAATAAGAGTAAGATTTTCTTGTTCTTTTAATAATTTTTGAATTGCTTTTTTATAAAGTTGTCTATCTGCCTGTGTCCGTGGTCCTCTTACTGCCGGTCCTTTACGTCTATTAAGTAGTCTAAACTGAATTCCAGAAGCATCCGCTGCTCTTCCCATAAGACCATCTAACGCATCTATTTCACGAACTAGATGCCCTTTTCCAAGTCCACCAATAGCAGGATTACACGACATTGTTCCCAGTGCTGATATTTTATATGTAACAAGCGCTGTTTTGGCTCCTACACGTGCTGAAGCTGAAGCCGCTTCACAGCCAGCATGACCACCACCAACAATAACAACATCATATGATTGCATTTAATTCATTCCGTAGAAAATATTCTAAGGTTTCACGTGAAACAGTATATAAATTACATAATCTTTATAATCTGTCTATGAAATAATCAATGTTTCACGTGAATCATTATTTACCAACACAAAATTCTGAAAAAATAATATCAAGCAAATCTTCAACATCAATATCTCCTGTAATTTTCCCAAGAAAATCACTTGCACAACGGAGATGTTCTGCACGTAAACTGAGATCAAGAGAATGATAACTAAGAGAAAATTCAATCTCTTTAACAGCCTGCTTTAATAATTGAAGTTGCCTTTTACGTGCTGGAACAATATTTCCAATTTCAGAAGCACGATGATGACAAAATAATTCAAGTTCTTTTATAAAATAATCAAAATTTAAACCAGTTAATGCGGAAAATTGTATAGACCAACGCTGATCATTTTTTTCATAAAGATCAAGTTTATTGCCAACACACCATATTTCAGCCGATGTTTCTGGTAAATCAACTTGCTTAGGATTTCCTATATCATAAACCAAAATAACCAAATCAGCTTCCCTAACATGCTGTTTAGCAATTTCTATTCCCATCTGTTCTATTTTATTTTCTGTTTTTCTAAAACCAGCAGTATCGGTTAAAAAAATAGGTAAACCACCAAGAATAATTCTCATTTCTAAAGCATCACGGGTTGTTCCTGCTTCTTCCGTTACAATAGCAACAGATCTTCCTGAAAGACGATTCATAATGCTTGATTTTCCAGAATTTGGAGCACCAGCAATAACAATTTTTAATCCATCACGTAAAATACTTGCACGTTCTCCTTCAGTAATATATTCCCGAATAGAAGTACAAAGATCCTCAACATCTTTCCAAACTTTATCAGATATTGCGTTGGGAATATCTGCTTCATCAACAAAATCAAGTTCTGCCTCAATAAAAGCACGCGCCTTCATAAGCTTATGACGCCAATCACGATAAAGCGTCGTTAAATGTCCACTTGTACCCATAACAGCTAAACGCCGTTGGCTTTCCGTTTCTGCTTCTATTAAATCAGCAAGACCTTCTGCTTGAACAAGATCTAATTTTCCTTCCATAAAAGCACGACGTGAAAATTCACCTGCTTCTGCAATACGGCATCCAGAAAATGTCGACAATTCATCGAGAAAACGATTAACGACTGCTTTTCCTCCATGTAAATGGAATTCTGCACAATCTTCCCCCGTAAAACTATGAGGAGCAGGAAAAAAAACAGTTAAACCAGAATCTAAAAAACTACCATCACAAGCAGTAAGATTTCCATAATGCATAAAACGTGCTTTAGGTAAACGACCACAAAGCGTTTTAACTATATCCACAACATGAGGACCAGAAAGCCGAATGACTGCAACCCCTGAAGGTAACAATCCACTCGAAACAGCAAAGATTGTATCCACAGGTTTTATCCTAATAAAAACTTTAATGACTTTACGTATTCATTGAATCAAAAAATTCACTATTATTTTTTGTTTGCTTTAATTTATCAATCAAAAATTCAATTGCATCTGTTACATTCATAGATGCTAAAATACGACGAAGAACAAAAATTTTGTGTAAATCTTGTCGTTCTACCAGCAGTTCTTCCTTACGCGTTCCTGACTTTAAAATATCCATAGCAGGGAAAATACGTTTATCAGCAACTTTTCGATCAAGAACAATTTCCGAATTACCTGTTCCTTTAAATTCTTCAAAAATAACCTCATCCATACGACTTCCTGTATCAATCAAAGCCGTTGCAATAATGGTTAAAGATCCGCCTTCTTCAATATTACGTGCTGCACCAAAAAAACGCTTTGGACGCTGGAGGGCATTTGCATCCACACCACCTGTTAAAACTTTACCCGAAGAAGGAACAACTGTATTATATGCACGCCCAAGACGTGTAATAGAATCGAGAAGAATAACAACATCACGCCCATATTCAACGAGACGTTTGGCTTTTTCAATAACCATTTCTGCCACTTGTACGTGACGTATTGCAGGTTCATCAAAAGTAGAAGAAACCACTTCTCCTTTTACTGAACGCTGCATATCAGTAACTTCTTCTGGTCGTTCATCAATTAAAAGAACAATGAGATAACATTCAGGATGATTAGTGGTAATAGAATGAGCAATATTTTGAAGTAAAACTGTTTTTCCCGTCCGAGGAGGAGCTACAATTAATCCTCTTTGTCCTTTTCCCAATGGAGATATCAAATCAATCACACGTGATGACATATCTTTCTCTGTAGGATCTTGTATTTCCATTTGGAAACGTTCATTTGAATAAAGAGGAGTAAGATTATCAAAGTGGATTTTATAACGAATCTTTTCAGGTTTTTCGAAATTAATTGTATTAATTTTAAGGAGAGCAAAATAACGTTCTCCCTCTTTTGGACTGCGTATGGGGCCTTCAATTGTATCGCCTGTTTTTAAAGAAAACGACTGTATTTGTGCAGGTGAAAGATAAATATCATCAGGACCAGGAAGATAATTAGCATCAGCAGATCTCAAAAATCCAAATCCGTCTTGTAAAACTTCAACAACACCTTCTCCTATAATTTCAACGTCTTGTAGAGCAAGTTTTTTCAAGATAGCAAACATTAATTCTTGTTTGCGCATAAGGGAGGCATTTTCAACTTCTAATGTTTCAGCAAAAGAAACAAGCTCAACGGGATTTTTGCTTTTAAGTTCTTGTAGTTTCATTTTTTGCATGAAATATGCTCTTTGTGATTAAGGAGAAGATTGTTCTAAATAATTTATGGAAATTTATGAGTGAAATATTACTAAGAAAAAATATTCTACACTCAATTTTTTTAATCTGCAAGTACCATTTATATGAAATTTGTTCCTGTAATATTAAGTAATTATATGAAAAACTTGAAAAAATATAAAATTCAAATAGTATTTAATTATTTTAATAACAAAAATGTGAGTTAGGATTATAACATTAATGAAATGCTATTCAAAAGTATTTTTTACAGAAATTTATATTAATAAATTTATATTAAAGAAAGGATTATTCTTATTTATAACTGTGTTTAGTGTGGATTATTATTTATCCTCAATTTTATCCACAAAAGGAACTGAAAAAAGAATAAAAATATCACTATATTAAAGATATTATCCCCTCTTTTTTTATAAGAGGGATTAAATTATCACAAGCATTTAATTTGTGCATAAAAAAGGAGAATTTTTCATAAATTTTAGTTTTATAAAAAACGACGAGGATATATACACATGTCTTAACAAGGAGTTAAAATTTTTGTGACAAAAGAAAAAAAATTCTTTCATTTACACATGCTTTCTGATGCAACAGGAGAAACATTAATTTCTGTTGGAAGAGCTGTAGCATCGCAATATGCAATGATTCAGGCAACAGAGCATATCTATCCTATGATTCGTAATAGAATACAGTTACAGAAAGCTCTTGATGAAATACAACAAGAGCCAGGTATTGTTCTTTACACAATGATTGATGAAGAATTTAAACTTCTCCTTCAAAAAAGGTGTAAAAAAATAAAAGTTCCCTGTATTGATATATTGCATCCTGTTTTAAATGCTTTTCAGTCTTACCTTGGAATGCCAACACATTTACGTGCGAGCGCACAACATGATCTTAATGCAGATTATTTTCGCCGTATTGAGGCACTGGATTTTACAATAGAGCATGATGATGGACAGTCTTCCAGTAGCTTATCCGAAGCAGATGTGATCCTTGTGGGAATTTCAAGAACCTCTAAAACGCCAACAAGTATCTATTTAGCAAATCGCGGAATAAAGACGGCTAATATTCCTCTTATTCCTAATATTGATTTGCCAGAATCCCTTTTAGAGGCAAAAAATTCTTTAATTATTGGTTTAATTGCTTCAGCTGAAAGAATCTCACATATCCGCCAAAATCGAGATTTGGGAGAAAGTTTTGCTCTTGATAATTATACAAATCGTATCAACATAGCTGAAGAATTAATCTATGCAAAACGCATTTGCGAACGTTTTGGTTGGCCTATTATTGATGTCACAAGACGTTCTATTGAAGAAACTGCTGCTGCAATATTTGAACTGTTATCACGATTTCGTGAAGGAAATGAGAGAAAATTCTCATGAACGCAGATACTTTAATATTAGCATCTCTTAGTTTTTATCGTGCAAAATTATTAAAAAAAGCAGGTTTAAATTTTTTCATTGAAGGAGCTTCTTTTGATGAAAGAGAAGTAGAAAAAAAAGCAAAAGAAAAAACACCTAAAGAACTCAGCTGTTTTCTTGCGAGCGCAAAAGCAAAAAATGTTTCAGATCGTTTTCCTGATGCTTTCGTTATTGGTTGTGATCAAGTTCTTGATTTGGAAGGTCAAGTTTTTCACAAAGCAACAAATATTAAAGAAGCACATCAACGTTTATGTGAATTATCAGGAAAAATCCATTCTCTTCATAGTGCGGTAGCTTTATTTAAAAATGGTCAAAAAATTTGGGTTGAAGCTTTTAGTGCACATATGTCCGTCCGTTTACTCTCATCAGAATTTATTGAACGTTATTTAGCACGCGTAGGAAAAGATGTTTTAAACAGCGTGGGAGTATATCAAATTGAAGGAGAAGGAATTCATCTCTTTGAAAAAATTGAAGGAGATTTTTTTACCATTGTTGGTTTACCTTTGCTGCCTCTACTCATAAAACTGCGCCACTTAGGAATTATTGATGGTTGACTTAACAATAAAAAAAACAAATTATCCGCGTGCTTTTGTTGTTGGTTCTCCAATTCATCATTCAAAATCGCCAAAAATTCACAATTTTTGGCTTAAACAATATGGTTTACAAGGAGAATATATTGCACAAGAAGTAACATCTGAAGAATTCAGTCATTTTATTGCGTCTTTACAAAAAATAGGCTTTTGTGGAGGAAATGTTACTTTGCCTTATAAACAGGAAGCTTTTCGTTTAGCAGATTATAAAGATGAGAGAGCAACAATGATTGGTGCTGTTAATACACTTTGGTATGAAGGAGATAAGCTTTGTGCCACGAATAGTGATGCCTATGGTTTTAGCGCTAATCTTGATGATTTTGCATCTGATTGGGGAGGGGAAACAGCTCTTGTTTTTGGAGCAGGTGGTGCCGCACGCGCTATCATATATGCCTTAAAAAAACGTGGATTTGAACAGATTTATTTAATTAACCGTACAAAACAACGTGCTGATAATTTAGCTCAGCATTTTGGAAAAATCATTAAAGTTTACGATTGGCATAAAATCCATGAAATACTTCATCAAGCTGATTTGATTGTTAATACAACCTCTATTGGCATAAAAAGTCCAGAAGAAAAAAGTGATTCTTTTTTTTGCGATTTTCATAAAGCAAAAAAAACGGCATTAGTAACGGATATTATTTATACACCATTGATAACTCCTTTTTTACAACAGGCAAAGGCTTGTGATCTCAAGACGGTTGATGGACTTGGGATGCTTCTACATCAGGCTGTTATAGGGTTTGAACAGTGGTTCGGAATAAGACCACAGGTAACAAAAGCGTTACGGACAGCTATTTTAGAGGATATGAGTGAAAAAAGAGAATGAAGATCATAGGATTAACGGGATCAATTGCTATGGGAAAATCAACAGTTGCTGATTTTTTCAAGCAAGCGGGTATTTCTGTTTTTAGTGCTGATGAAGCAGTACAACAGCTTTATAAAAGTGAGCCAGCTTTGTCATTCATAGAGCGTATTTTTCCTGGTGTGGTTGAAAACGGAGAAGTTAACCGTTTGAAACTTTCTGAAATTTTGATTGATGATAAGGAAAAATTACAAACATTAGAAAAAATAATTCATCCTTTGGTGCAAGAAAAAGAAAGGGAATTTATTGATATAGCGCGTGAACAAGGGAAAAAATTAGTTATTCTTGATATTCCACTTCTGTTTGAAAAAAATGGTGAAAGTCGTGTGGATAGCGTTATTGTTGTTTCTGCTCCACCAGAAATACAAAAAGAACGTGTAATGATTCGCCAAGGTATGAATGAGAAAAAATTTTCCTTTATCAACGCTCAACAAATGCCAGATGAAAAAAAACGAGAACGCGCTGATTTTATTATTGATACAGGGAAAGATTTAGAGAATACACGTCAACAGGTTTTTGATGTGATAAAAAAATTGCTAAAGAATTAAAATTATGCGTGAAATTATTTTTGATACAGAAACAACAGGTTTAGATAAAGAGAAAGATCGCATAATCGAAATTGGTTGTGTAGAAATGGTTGATCGTTATCTCACAGGACGCCAATTTCATGTTTATTTAAACCCTGAAGGCGTTATTATTCCTGATGAAGTTGTAGCAATTCACGGATTAACCAATGAACGCTTGAAAAACGAGAAAAGTTTTAGTGATATTGTTGATGAATTTTTGGAATTTATCAAAGACGCGACAATGATTGCGCATAATGCGAGTTTTGATATTGGTTTTATTAATGCAGAATTAAAACGCGTCAACAAACCGCTTATCAGTGTTGATAATATTCTTGATACATTGGCTATGGCGCGGCGTAAATTTCCTATGGGTCCTAATTCTCTTGATATTTTATGCAAACGTTTTGGAATTGATAACAGCCATCGTGTTCTTCATGGTGCTTTGCTTGATGCAGAGATTCTAGCCGATGTTTATATTGAGCTCATCGGTGGAAAGCAAGGTGTATTGGGTTTTGATAACAGAAGGGGTATTGATGAACATATCCAGAACGATAAAGATACATCTTATGCCGTTAAAATTCGCCCGCAGGCTTTACCTTCAAGATTGAGTATGCAAGAAAAAAAGTTACACGCTGATTTTATCTACAAAATGGGTGAAAAAGCTCTGTGGAATAACTTCAAAATTCATGAATAACATCATCTTTTATCTAAAAGAGTCACGATTGAAATTAAAGAATATCGATGTCAAAAAAAACGGTCGTTGTGGGGAGGGGAACACCACAACGACCCTGTCGCTACATCGTACCTCAGCTATCATAGGAGGAGCAAAATGAAAGCTATTAATCCTGTAACAGCAAAGAAAAGCTCTAGGTACTTAATATAAAGTGCAACGACTTCACGTCTTATGAAGAGAAAAAATGGCTTTTTAGAGGCAAAGTGAAAAAATATATAAGGGTAATTTGTTTTTTTAGCTGAAATGGAGAAAAAATTGTCATGAAAGCAACAGATCATCTTTTTTTGGTTGACGGATCAGGCTATATTTTTCGTGCTTATTATGCTTTGCCGCCTTTAAAACGTAAAAAGGATGGACTTCCTGTAGGAGCAGTAGCTGGTTTTTGCAATATGTTATGGAAATTACTTTGTGATGCTCGTAATACAGCTACGGGTGTTGTTCCAACACATTTTGCTGTTATTTTTGATTATTCATCTGATACTTTTCGGAAACAAATTTATCCTGAATATAAAGCGAATCGCGTTGAACCTCCTGAAGATCTAATTCCTCAATTCGCGCTAATACGCCAAGCAACGAAGGCTTTTAATTTGCCTTGTATTGAAAAGGAAGGCTTTGAAGCGGATGATTTAATTGCTACCTATGCAAAGTTGGCAACAAAGGTTGGGGCAAAAACAACCATTATTTCTTCCGATAAGGATCTTATGCAACTCGTAAATACGCATGTATCTTTGTATGATGGAATGAAAGATAAGCATATAGGTATCTCAGAAGTTATAGAAAAATGGGGTGTTGCGCCTGAAAAAATGATTGATTTACAAGCATTAATTGGAGATTCAACGGATAATGTACCGGGTATTCCAGGCATTGGTCCAAAAACTGCAGCTCAGTTGTTAAATGAATTTGGTTCTCTTGATCTTTTATTGCAAAACGTAACAGAAATTAAACAAACAAAACGACGTGAAAACATTCAAGCTTATAGAGAACAAGTTAAAATATCTCGTGAACTTGTCAGGCTTAAAACAGATGTTCCTATAGATAATGATTTAGATGATTTTATTTTGGAGCCACAAGATGGTCCACGTTTAATTGCTTTTTTGAAAGCAATGGAGTTTTCAACATTAACGCGTCGCGTGGCAGAGGCAACAACATGCGATGCAGCTGTTATTGACGCACTTGATATAGATGTTGAATGGGAAAAACTAAGCCCCAAGAATGATTCTGATATCAGGCATGATTCTGATATCAAGAATACTGAGCGCGCATCCCTTCATAATTTTTCTGAAAATTCTCCACAAGTTTTTGCACAAGAACGTAAAGATCAAGCGCTGACTCAAAAAATTACAAGAGATGCTTATACAACAATTCTTGATGAGGAAATTTTAAAAGACTGGTTATCACAAGCACAAGAGCAGGGTTTTTTCGCTTTTGATACTAAAACAACATCTCTTGATCCGATGCAAGCAAAGCTTGTTGGTTTTTCACTCGCATTACAGCCGGAAAAAGCAGCTTATATACCTCTTGAACATTTTGATGAAGGAGAAGAGGACCTTTTGAGGGGCGGGCGCATTGCTTCACAGATTGGGGCTCGAAAAGCTTTAGCACTTTTAAAACCGATATTAGAAGATTCGGCGGTGTTAAAAATTGGTCATAATATAAAATATGATTGGTTGGTGATGAAGCAATACGACATTATGATAAGCTCTTTTGACGACACCATGCTTTTATCATATGCTTTTGATGCTGGAATGTTAACCCATAATATGGATGATTTGTCTGAACGTTGGCTTAAGCATAAACCAATTGCCTATAAAGATTTAACGCATAACGGGAAAAAAATTACTTCTTTTGCACAAGTAGATTTAAAACAAGCAACCCTTTATGCGGCGGAAGATGCTGATATAAAGCTACGTCTTTGGCAAGTATTGAAACCACAACTTGTTGCTCGTGGAATGACAAAAATTTATGAGCGTCTTGATCGACCTCTTGTAGAAGTTCTTGCAAGAATGGAAGAACGGGGGATTCTTATTGATAGGCAGATTTTATTGCGTCTTTCAGGAGAGTTGGCACAAGCTGCTTTGATTCTAGAAGAGGAAATTTACAAACAAGCTGATGAAAAGTTTAATCTTGCTTCGCCAAAGCAATTAGGGGATATCCTTTTTGGCAAAATGGGATTGCCTGGAGGCGCTAAAACAAAGGGTGGACAATGGTCAACTTCTGCACAGACCTTAGAAGAGTTGGCTGCTGAAGGTCATATTTTACCGCGTAAAATTATTGAGTGGCGTCAACTTTCAAAGCTAAAATCTACCTATACAGATGCCTTGCCTTCTTATATTTTTTCAAAAACAGGGCGAGTTCACACGAATTATTCTTTGGCAATAACATCAACAGGTCGGTTATCATCATCAGAGCCAAATTTGCAAAATATTCCAGTGCGAACTGCTGAAGGACGTAAAATTCGAACAGCTTTTATTGCTCCCAAAGGACATGTGTTACTTTCTGCTGATTATAGTCAGATTGAGTTGCGCATTCTTGCACATATTGCGGATATAAAAGCATTAAAAGAAGCTTTTGCTAAAGGGCATGATATTCACGCTATAACGGCATCACAAATGTTTGGTGTTGCGATAGAAGGAATGCATTCAGATATACGACGGCGTGCAAAAGCGATTAATTTTGGTATTATTTATGGTATTTCAGCTTTTGGATTAGCCAATCAGTTGGGAATTTCACGCCAAGAAGCGGGTCGTTATATTCAACTGTATTTTGAAAGATTTCCAGGAATTAAAGATTATATGGAGAAGACCAAAATCTTTGCACGTGAAAATGGTTATGTAGAAACAATTTTTGGACGTCGTATCCATTATCCAGAAATAAAAGCAAAGAATGTAAAAATTCGTTCTCTTAATGAGCGGGCAGCTATCAATGCTCCAATTCAAGGTTCTGCAGCCGATATTATTCGCCGCGCTATGATACATATGGAAGATGCTTTAAAAGCAGAAAAACTATCAGCAAAAATGTTGCTGCAAGTTCATGATGAACTGATTTTTGAAGTACCAGAAGAAGAAAGTAAAAAAACCATGACTGTTGTTAAAAATGTTATGGAAAATGCTACAATACCGGTTCTATCTTTATCTGTCCCGCTTGAAGTAAAAGTTATGACGGCTCAAAATTGGGATGAGGCACATTAATTTTTTTATTTATTTTTAAGAATATTGATTGCGTTGGAAAGATTAAGATAGGCTTTGATAGGCAAATGATCTGAAGCAATGCGTGCAAGTGGTGAATAATGATTTTCAATACTTGTTACCAATTGGTGGGGAAAAGAAAAAACTCTATCAAGGGCTAACAAAGGAAAACGAGAGGGAAAGCTTGGTACAACTTCAAAAGTGCTATCAAAATAGGGAAAAAAATGATTTAAAGATGAGCCTTTTCCCATTCGCCATTCATTAAAATCTCCTATGAGGAGTGTAGGCATAAGGGGGCGTTTTTGGAAAATTTCAAGGAGCATTTTTGTTTGTTGTTTACGAGAGTAACGTAATAAGCCAAAATGAGCCGCAATAATACGAATAGGTCCTGCTGCCATTTCCAACTCTACAATTACAGCCCCACGTGGTTCAATACTAGGAAGAGTGACTTGTAAAGTATCACGTACATATCCCTTTCGCAAAAAAAGAGCATTCCCATGCCAACCATGGCCATGAGGTGACATAGTATTAAGAGGTACAGGAATCAAACCGGTTTCAGCTTTTAATAGCTGAAGATTAATCAAACCGATGCGTTCCCCAAAACGTTTATCTGCTTCTTGAAGAGCAAGGATATCAACTTGTAATTCAGTAATAACACGGACAATTCTTGTAGGATTAAAAACTTTATCAACACCTACACATTTATGCACATTATAGGAAGCAACGGTCAGATCATAATTACTATTTTGATTGACAATGTTTGATTGATGATGAGAGCGGCTATGAATTGTATTTAAAAAGGAGCTATGGAGTTTTTGTTGGATAAAACCGGTAAACCAAGGGAATTTTTGCTTATAAGGGATTTTTGTCATTTTGCGAAAAGAATAGTTTCTAAGAAGCAGAAGGTAAAGATTTACACTAAAAACAAAAGAACCTTGTTTCTAAAAGAAACAAGGTTCTTTAATTAAGTAATGATTTTTGCAATCAATCACGGTTTGAGCCAAGAAACTGTAGCAAGAAGACAAACATATTGATGAAATCAAGATAAAGATTCAGCGCGCCCATAATAACTTTACGTCCTCTGGTATCGCTTTCATCTCCTTCATAATACATCAACTTAATGCTCTGGGTATCGTAGGCTGTTAAACCAGCAAAGATAAAAACACCAATCACAGAGATAGCAAACTGCAAAGCGCTTGATCCAAGAAAAATGTTCACAATCATGGAAAGCAACAAGCCGATCAATCCAATGAATAAGAATGAACCGATTGCTGTGAGATCACGCTTTGTTGTGTATCCATAAAGTGAAAGAGCTCCAAAAGTTGCGGCGGAAATGACAAAGGTTTGCACAACACTTTCTGTCGTATAGCGCAAAACGATTGAAGACAGTGAAAGACCAACCAGAGCAGCATAACCAAAAAAGAGACTACGAGCAGCATTTGTGCTCAATGTATTAATTTTAAAACTGAGAAATAAGACTGCTATGAGTGGTGCAAACATAACAATATAAGAGAATGGCGATGTATAAAATGTTACTCCAAATGGTGTTAGATAAACACTGCTATTGATTTGAGCTGCTGCTTGGCTCATATCTGTTGTCGTTGCTAATGATACAATTGCATAAGCGGCAGCAGCTGTAATAAGCAAACCAATGGCCATTGCATTGTAGACACCCAACATATAGTCGCGTAATCCCTGATCAATTGATGCATCGGCATGAGAAGCAGGTGCCGAACGTAAATCTTTAAAATTAGCCATAATATAAAATCCTTTAGCATATGTTCTGTCAGGTATAGGGCTTTAAAGGTGTCTCTGTCATTACACAGATAAGCTTGGTATAAGCCTTAATTGGGCAAATACAAAAACCCTTAAGAATCACTGACAGAATTCCAGCATATATGCTCTTATTATGGAGATTTATTTAAAAATTACAAGAGATTTATATGAAGAAGGAACCTTACAAATTGGTAAGGAAATAGTTCATTTTAATAAAAAATATTTCCATTTTTTGCCATATTTTTGCAAGATAAAAAGACTATACTTAAAAACTTTTCTATTTTCACAGAAACTATGTAATACAATCCCTTATAAAATATTCGCTATTTTTGCGTTTATGAGAAGAGCGGCAAGTATCATCACACTATTTCAACCTCCAATATTGCATCTGTTTTGCACGGTTATAAGAGCTATTGAATTGGATTTTTTATAATATATTGATGTATAATGATAAATTGTCTTTTTGAATGCTAAATGATACTCCGAATATCGCAAGATTCTCTGGTTGAAAATCTGTTCATATTAAATCAATCAAGATTATTGACTTGCTTGTGTCTTGCAAGAGACATGGTTTTAATGGATTCAACATGAACAGATTCCAAATAAAAGAGATTTAGAATAGTAAGGGCTTTTATTCAATATGAAAAACGGTAATTTATATTTATAATCAATATGTTGCTTTAACAAGACACCATTGAAAATAGTTGAAAAAATGTTTTTTATTAAACAATATATAAAATAAAAAAGGAGAGTTTTTAAACGAAGCACTTAAGAAAGGCTCTGTAAAATCGATATCTGTAAAAACTAAAAAACATACGAAAAGCAATTGTTCTAATCAAATAAACAGAACTTCGAATGCTGTGAAATGTCTCCTCAAAAATTGTGATGTAGGACACATGGATAAAAAATATTGATTCTATTTGAGTTCATTTCTTTTGCACTAACTAAGTGTAGAAATGTAAAGTTGAAAAGAAAGTAAGATCTTATAGTCCCATGAAGAGAAACACGTGAAATGACGAGCAACAAGAATTGATTAAGAGAAATCAATGCGTAATCAGACTTGTGATGGTCAATAATCTCTGTTTTCTAAGGCACTGAACATATCAGTGAGAAGATGTACTATTGGAATGACGCCTTGCTTTCATCCAAGTACGCAATTCTTCAATAAGGATGGCAATAACACCGAGAGTGATAAAACTATCTGCAAGGTTGAAAATAGCAAAATAAAAAATATCATCAATATGAAAAAGTATATAATCAGTGACATGATGAAAGCGAATACGATCAATGAGATTGCCGATGGCTCCCCCAATAATAAGAATAAGGCCAAAGCGCATTAAAGACTTATTATATTCAGTATTTTTCCATAACCATAGAAGAAAGATAATCACAATGATCGTGATGGCGATGATTCCCCACTGAGAAAAGGAAGAAAAAAACGAAAATGCAATGCCAGAATTGCGCACATGATAAAGGGAAAGAAAAGGAATAAGCGAAATTTCTGTTCCTAAAGGCATATTGTGCATAACCCAGTATTTGACAGCTTGATCAAGTACTACTGTAAAAGCCAAGCCCAAGAGAAGAAAAGGGAGTGATTTACGAATCATGTTTTTCCTCACATGGTTCCAGTATTAAATAGGGGCGACGGATTTCATAAAGCATAACAGCTGTTGCTACAGCTAGATTAAGCGAGTCTGCTCGTCCGCTTTGTGGAATACGCGTAAGTTTATCACACCGATTCGTAAGAAGATCTGATAATCCCTGTTTTTCATTCCCCATTAAAAGAATAATAGGGCCATTTTTGAAGTCAAGTGTGCGATAATCCATAGAACCTTTGAGGTGTGTTCCAACAATCATACCTTTAAAGTGAGAAGACCAGTTTAAAAAGCCGTTTTCATCAAAACGATAAAGTGGTACAGAAAAAATAGATCCCATGGTTGCACGGACTGTTTCAGGCGAGAAAGGGTCTGTTGTCTCGCCAATTAAAATAACACCTTTAGCACCTACAGCATCAGCGGTTCGAATAATGGTACCAAGGTTTCCAGGATCACGTACACGATCAAGCGCGATGTAAACATCTTTAATCTGCCCTTTTATCATTTCAAAAGAGTGCCATTTTTGCTTGAAAATACCAATAACTGTTTGTGGATTATCGCGTCGGGTAAGTGATTCCATAACCTTTTGTGAGGCTTTAATAACAAAACCACCGTTGGCTACAGCACGTGCGGCAGTATTTTCGATAGTAGCATTACCGATTTCACTTTTAGAAAAAATAAGCGTTTGTATTGTCCAGCCAAGATTGAGAGCATCAATGACCAATTTCAATCCTTCTGCCATGAAAAGACCTTCTCTATTACGGTTTTTCTTTTGGCTAAGTGCTTTAAGATTTTTTATGATGGGGTTGCTAAGAGAGGTAATTTCTTTCACTCTACCAGTTTTGGGTCTACACATATTCAAGCAATCCAACGGCTAAAAAGAGAAGTAGAAAGAGCACGTCCTGCAACTTCTTCACGCAAAATAAGTTCTCCTGATTCGACCGTACCACCAAGATTTACAAATGCATCACGCATTAAAGCATGAAGTGCAAAGAAGGAAGCACGAATAGAATAAGCTGTAAGGACAACAGAGAGCGGTTTATCAGAGAGAAGTTTACGACAATTTGTGATCATGGCGGGTAAATGATCAAACAGTTGCCAAATTTCACCATGGGGTCCACGCCCATAAGCAGGGGGATCAAGAAGAATCATATCATAGCTTTTCTTACGACGCAGTTCACGCTCGACAAATTTCATAGCATCATCGCAAATCCAGCGAATAGAATGATCTGGTAATCCTGCTCTTTCTTGATTAGCTTTTGCCCACGCAATGGCTTTTTTAGAAGCATCAACATGGGTAACATTCGCACCCGCTCGTGCTCCAATCAAAGAGGCAATACCTGTATAGCCAAAAAGATTCAACAATTTTATAGGGCGTTCGGCTTTAACAATTTGTTCTTCCATAGAGCGCCAATGGGCATCTTGTTCAGGAAAAACCCCCACATGACGAAAGGAAGTAAAACGGCCTAGAAAAGACAATCCATTCCAAGCAAGAGCCCATGTTTCATCAAGTGGCTTTTTAGGAAAATGCCAACGCCCAACCCCTTCTTCATCAAGGTTTCCTGTGAAAATAGCATCAACATCAGCCCATTGTTTTTGTGGTAAAGCCGGTTTCCATAGTGCTTGACCTTCTGGTCGAATAATGCGGTAAGCTCCATAACGTTCTAATTTTTGTCCATGACCAGAATCAATGAGAGCATAGTTTTCGCTTATACCCGTTTCTAAAATAAGGGGCAGCTTTTCCTGCGGATATCTATTGTTATGGGAGAATTGAAAGCATTGTGCGGGCATGTTTTGTATCACGGTATATGAGGTATAAAAATATATTATAAAGCTCTTAAATGTTTCGTAAAAGTGCAAAAAAGCTAAAGTCAATTAAAACATGTATAAAAAAGAAAAAGAGCACTTTTAACTCTGTACTGAATATAGAATACAGAGAGAAAAGATTTCATTTAAATACCATTACACCAGATTTGTGATAGATGTTTTCAATTTTTCAATCTCGGCTTTACTTTTTTTGAGAGCTTTTTTGTATTTGTGATAGGAAAACCAACTGATCAGATTTCCTAATAAAATACCAAAACCAAAGAAAATAAAGAGCCATATAAAGAGGGGAGCATGATAAGTAAAACTTTCAGGATTTGCTCGAAAAGGATCAAGGGTTAACGGAACCATTTGACGATTAGCCACGATAAAAACAATCAAAACCGCTGCGAGAATCACACCGATACTTGTTAGAAGAATACGTTTAATTATCATAAGTTTCTCACTGATTAAGACGGTCGCGTAAATCCTTGCCAGTTTTAAAAAAAGGAATCCACTTTTCTTCAACAGAAACGGCTTCACCTGTTCGTGGGTTACGTCCATTACGGGCTGAACGGCTTTTTACAGAAAAAGCTCCAAATCCACGAAGTTCAACGCGATTGCCATTTGCAAGTGCTGTTGCAATTTCCTCAAAAATAGCGTTTACAATATTCTCCACATCCCGTTGAAAAAGATGCGGGTTATGACGAGCGATAATTTGTACAAGCTCTGATTTTACCACAATAGCCTCACTTTCACACAAAAAAATTTTGTAATTGTGCACTCCATACATATTACAATATATAAACAGATAAAAGCAAAATAAAATCAAGAAAAAACAAATTGCAAGAAACAAAATTTGAAAATACCTTCTATAAAGGGTATACAGATTAAAAATGCGGAGGATTTAAGAGATCAGGAGAGTATGTCCGTACACAATCATTATAAAGCCTTTTCAACGCAATCATCTTTTGGAGATGTTTTAAAAAAAGCATCCCGTCATTCGCGTCGCATTAGCATATTAAAAATTTTTTTACCTCTCTTAGCGTTGATTTCAGCGCTGGTTTTTTGCTGGTTTACGTTTTTCTTGGTTCCCGTTACTTCTGATTCTATGCCTTTGAATAATGGAGAAAGTGGCGTGATGAATTTGACGATGCTCAATCCAAAATTAGAAGGGTATACGCGTGCTCATGAACCTTATTGGCTTAAAGCAGAAAAGGCATTTCAAGATCATACCCACGCTGGAATGATTGGGTTGCAAAACATTACAGCTAGAGCATTTATGGGCCAACAACGACAGGTTTTTCTCGTCGCACAAGGGGGGGTTTACGATAACATTAATGGTTTTTTACAGTTGGATAAGCCATTCACGATTACGACGAATGATGGGATGATGGTACAATTTATGTCAGCTAGTATTAACTTATCCGAGGGACAGTTAAAAACAGATCAACGTGTTAATATTCAGCAAGCCGGTTTGAATCTTGCCGCAAACGCCTTACAAATTCGAGAAAAAGGAAAAAACATATATTTCCATGGTGGTGTGCATTTAGTGCTTCAAAAGCAATAACGCAATATCAATACAAATCTTTAAAGGATATTTATAAAGAGAAGTATGTGTATATACAAACAGAAGAATTGAAATAATGAAATCGTACAAAAGATGGATAGGTGTGATGTTAGCTTTTAGCATGGGAATGTTAGGAGAAGGAGCAGTTTTAGGATATGCTGAAGTGGCTCATTTTGGAATAAGTCTATCAAGCGACAAAGAACCGGTAGAACTTCATGCAGATTCTTTGGAAATACGTGATAAAGAAGGGATAGCGCTTTTTAAGGGTGATGTTTCAGTGGTACAAGGTGAACGTCTTTTAAAAACGGCAGAATTAGTTGTTTACTACGATAAAGCATATAAAGAAATTGATAAAAACAAGGAAGATACAAAGGCATCATCTGTTTCTTTATTTGGTTCGTCGAGTATACAAAAAATGGAAGCTTTAGGAAAAGTTTATATAAAAATTGCTACGCAAGTTGCTACGGGTGATAAAGGTGTTTTTGATGGAAAGTCAAAAATGATGAGTTTGACAGGGAATCATGTTGTGTTAACTGATGGTGACAATGTGGCAACGGGGTGCAAACTAACGGCAAATATGGAAAGCGGAAAGGCTTTTTTAGAAGGTTGTGAGACGCCTAAGAAAAAAGGTCGTGTTTCTATTATTTTAAAACAAAATCAAAAGAATGGCCATTAAGATTTCATGTTTGGAATCAAAAGAAAAAAACAGACCGATAGGTATAATCTTGAAAGTGAAGCTTCAAAAAATCCCTTAAAAGGGACCTTGATTGCCAGTAATTTGATTAAAGTTTATCGAGGAAGACGAACTGTTAATGGTGTTTCTTTTGGCATTCGTACAGGAGAAGCCGTTGGCATTTTAGGGCCCAATGGGGCAGGTAAAACAACTTGTTTTTATATGGTGACAGGGCTTATAAAATCTGATGGAGGATCCATTAAAATTGATGGATTTGATATTACGCATCTTCCGATGTATCGACGTGCGCGTTTAGGTATTGGATATCTTCCACAGGAAGCGTCTATTTTTCGTGGTCTTTCAGTAGAAAATAACATTAAAGCTGTTTTAGAGGTCGTTGAAAAAGATCGCCTTAAACAACGTGAAGAGTTAGATAGCCTTTTACATGAATTTAAAATTGATCATTTACGTAAAATGTCTGCACTTTCGTTATCTGGAGGTGAACGTCGGAGACTTGAAATTGCGCGCGCTTTAGCTTCTCGTCCCCATTTTATGTTACTTGATGAACCATTTGCAGGAATTGATCCTATCGCTATTTTCGATATTCAACAACTTATTCGTCATTTAACGAGGCGTGGCATTGGTGTTTTAATAACGGATCATAATGTGCGTGAGACATTAGGGCTTGTCGATCGCGCTTATATTATTCATACAGGGCGGGTGTTAGTGCACGGTTGTCCTAACGATATTATCAACAACGTTGATGTACGCAGAATTTATTTGGGAAATCAGTTTTCTCTTTGATTTTACAGCTTTCACGAGTTTCCATTTAAGTTTAACCAAACATTATTACTGAAAATTTCCTTATTTATGCCAAAACTTCTTTTATGACTATAACCTTAATGTTGTTATTGAGTGGTGAAAAAGGCTTCATCATTAGAGGTTAGTTTGTTGTTTTATAAGTTTAGCTTACTCATAATTGTATCATAGAAAAGATATCACTAGATTAACGTGATAATGAGTGATAAACGAAGCTCTCAATAAATGCGTGTGTTATTGAAAGGTAAGAGATATTTATCATATTTTTCTTTGTCGAATCAAAAAATATATCGATGATGCTGTTTTAGGTATTTTGATGGGAGCACCGGTTTATATATTGCGGTTATTCAATAGGAGTTGTCGTATTTTATTGGTTTATATCGCCTATTTGAAAATAGGAGCTTGGCTACAGATATCAGGCTAAATCTATAAATCTTTTAAAATAATCATTAAATTTCTAAAAATCTTTATATTCTTGTTATAAGTCGATGTTCAAGCTATACAGTAATTTTCAAAGTAAAGGTCCATTTTGCTCAGTATGCTTTTCATCTTAATTTAAGGGCTCATTTTTAAAGAAAGAAAAACTTTGATGGCGGATTATACATCAAACTCTTATGACAAGTTTAATAAATTTATGAATAATGGCCTTTTCTAGAGTCGTAAGGAAATTAACTTTATGAACAACTTCATTTCTTTGGTTTCTCATGCCGTTAATGATGATCCGAATACTATTTATTATTGTTTTAGAAGTGATATGAGATGTATTGAGCCATCACCTATTATAAATTGAAAAGTAAAAACACATGCGATGTTGCTAAAAGTGAAAGAACATTAAGTATCTATGGCGTTTATAGGTTTATTGATGAGCATTTTAGCGTGTAAGAGGAAAATTAAAGTATGAATTTGAGTGAGTTAATAGCACCGGAAGCGATCATTCCGGCTCTTAAGGCTAATTCGAAAAAACAGGTTCTGCAAATTTTAGCCGAAAAAGCTTCTAAGCTAACAGGTCTTAGTGAGCATGTGATTTTTGATGTTGTTTTACAACGCGAGAAGCTTGGTTCAACGGGTTTGGGTGGAGGTATTGCGATTCCTCATGGAAAATTACCTGATATTAATCGGATCATTGGTATATTTGCACGTCTTGAAAGTCCTGTTGATTTTGAAGCTCTTGACGATGAACCTATAGATCTCGTTTTTCTCCTTTTAGCACCTGAAAATGCTGGTGCAGATCACTTAAAAGCTTTATCACAGATCGCACGTGTTTTGCGTCACACTGATGTTGTACAAAAGTTGCGCAGTACGCATAATGCCAATGCGCTTTATGCTTTATTGATTCAAACTTCAGAATCAAATGCAGCTTAAAAGTTATTATGAGCGTATAAATTGCGAGGTATGCACTACAGAGCGTAGGAAATAATATAATTTGCATCTTAAGACTAATAACAAAAGGTTATGTCATGAGATTTAAGAAAATTACTTCTAATTGAACCTTCTTTTTAAAGAGCAACCAACAAAAACGAAGGGCTTTTCCTTTCTTGTTCTCGTAATATTAAAGCATCTAATTATTATGTTCGTGGATTCTTTTATCCTGTTATACTGTAAAAACACTATCATTTGAGATATGGTGAGATAAATTCTGTAAGTCTTCTTAATATATTAAGTGCTTTTAGAGTGTGTGGTAAATATTTTTAAACAGGACTTGTCTGTAGAGCCTTTAGTTAAGTGAATCACATGAGTGGGAAGAAAAGAGGAGATCGCTCGACAAGAATCCAAACTTTTTCAGTCCAGATTGGATTAAGAATCTTCGTCCTTTGAAAGCGGGAAAGAAATCAACAGAAAAGTTTATTTGTGCATTGAATTTTTTTGTAAGTTGAGTTTGAGTGTTTAGGGATAATATTTTAATGCTCAAGAAGAAATAAGAGATATATTGTATCTTCAGTATAGCAAGATATTGATTTTAAATATAATTCACTATTTCGCATGTTAGATGAGAGATCCGAATATTGTAAAATTCTCTCATTCCAAACTTGCTTATGTTGAATCAATCAAAACCATTTCCTTGCACGTTGTAAACGAAATTAGCGTGTGGATAAAAACTGTACAAGAAAGGGGTAAAAATGCTTCCTATGAATCGTCTCAAGTATCGAGAGTTGTAGCAAAACATTGGGAGCTGGAAAATAGTGTTATGGTGCCAGCTTTCTTCTTCACAAGTGGAGAGATCAACTATTTTATAGATATGATTTAGATGTCTGCTGTTGTATAGAGCTCATGCTAAAGAACAATTTTGTACGGTAAGAATGAAAATTATACCTTTAGGTTAGGTGAAAGAGTTTTTATGCATAGGAAGATTTATTTAAGTGTCTTTAATTGATTAAAATATTGTTTAAAAAACGGTAATGTTAGAACTGCTATAGAAAAAAGTTTTATATTTCTTTTTATAAATTACTTAGAAATAAGATAAGAAGACTTTCCCAAAGAATTCTTAAGAAGTTTTTTATAACAGAAAGAAAAATATCGTCTAATACATTAAAATAATACGATTAAGCTATTATAAGCTACTAAAATCATTTTAGAAATTAATAATTGGAGATGAAATATATAGGGAAATAAGATAAAAAGAAACAAAATTGTATGTGATTATTGAGATAGAATCTAAACTCTTTATGTTTTATTATTAATATCTTGATAATATTTTATTATTTTTACAAGGTCTTTTGAAGATTGAGAAAAAGTGTTATCGGGACGATATTGAATACGAAATATGAATGCACTATAATGAATAAAAGATGGAGTATTTTGCGAACATAAATGTATTGAATGCATAAAGTCGAGAAGTGATATTCGTAAGGCGATTAAGCTTTTTTGCGGGGAGTCTGGGGTGTATTTTCAAAATTTTGCATCAGATTGCTTGTGATATAAAGAGTATGGTTTATTTCTTAACAGAGTGATGGTATATTTTCATCTCGTTTTGAAGTTCTATAGCTTAAAGAAATCGTTTTTTATACAAAAATGAAATAAGTAGCGTAAAATGAAGATATTATTTTTTAATGTGGTTATTGAATAAGAAGTTTATGTTTTGGTAACGATTAAAAGGTCACAATGAAACGTAGAAATCTATTTTGATTAGTGTGAAAATATTTCGCTTATTGAAGGAATTAGGACAATAACACATGAATATCGAGGAGTTTTTGTTGAATTTTTCCAATGAAGAAAATCTTGTTAGAGACTAAAGAAGTGAGCTAAATGAAGATGTTTGAAAAGACTGTTATTGCTGCATCTGTAATGGTTCTTGTTACAGCGGGAGTGGCATATGCACAAACGCCAAGCCGTTTAAATCAATTTGAAGCGTGGGGAGCCTATTCTTATAAATCGCCCAAAAATACGATTTGCTATGTGTTATCGGTACCTTTGAAGGCTCTTCCAACGACAGTTAATCATGGTGATAATTTTTTCTTGGTTACCAAGCGTTCTCATTCACCTATTTCGTTTGAACCGCAGTTTATGGCTGGTTATACCCTTCAAGAAGGGTCGAGAGTGACAGTGACCATTGGAGGTAAGGACTTTGATTTTTTCACGAAAGATTCCTCAGCTTGGCTGGCGTCATCAGAGCTAGAAAAGCAGCTTGTTTCTGCTATGCGTGCTGGAAGCAATATGACAGTGCAAGCGATATCAAAACGAGGAACGCATACCACTTATACTTATTCCTTAAAAGGGGTCACTGCTGCATTAAATGCAGCTCAAAAGTGCCATTAAGGTTTCGATAACTCTAAAATAGTGATGTGAATTGGAAAGCAATGGCCATTTCCTATGACCTTAGACCAGTTGGTTCATGTTTTGCACGAAAAACAGATAATGTGGTCGTGAAGGAGAGTTCTAAGCTCTCTTTAATTGGTTTGTCGCAAGATGAAATGATGCAAGCTTTAAAGACAGTTGGTGTACCAGAGCATCAAACGCGTATGCGTGTGCGTCAGCTTTGGCATTGGCTTTATGTGCGTGGTGTTTCAAATTTTGATGATATGCTGAATATTTCTAAAGCAATGCAAGAAACACTTAAGTGTCATTTCTCCATTGCGCGCCCAGAAATTGTTGGAGAACAAATATCAAAAGATGGTACGCGTAAATGGCTCTTACGTTTTCCTGCACGTGGAGCTGGAAGGCCTGTTGAAATTGAAACGGTTTATATCCCTGAAGAAGGACGTGGTACTTTATGTCTTTCATCGCAAGTAGGGTGTACGTTAACCTGCTCTTTTTGTCATACGGGAACGCAGATACTTGTTCGTAATCTGACCGCAGAAGAAATTTTGGCACAATTATTGGTTGCACGTGATTGTTTGGGTGATTTTCCTGATAAGAATACCCCTGATGGAGCAATTGTTCCCATTGAAGGACGAAAAATTACCAATATTGTTATGATGGGAATGGGAGAACCTCTTTATAATTTTGAAGCTGTTAAAAAAGCTTTATTGATTGCCTCTGATGGCGATGGACTTTCTTTATCAAAACGTCGAATTACGCTTTCAACTAGTGGAGTTGTTCCTGGAATTATCCGAACTGGAGAAGAAATTGGTGTTATGTTAGCAATTTCACTCCACGCAGTACACGATACACTAAGGGATATGCTTGTTCCCATTAATAAAAAATATCCGCTTGCTTTACTAATGGAGGCTTGCCGTAATTATCCTGGTCTTTCCAATGCAAAACGAATCACATTTGAATATGTTATGCTGAAAGATATCAATGATAGTTTAGATGATGCTAAGCGATTGATTCAGTTATTGAAAGGGATTCCTTCTAAGATTAATTTAATCCCTTTTAATCCGTGGCCAGGGAGTAATTATCAGTGTTCTGATTGGGAGAAAATCGAGCGTTTTGCTGATGTTGTTAATCAAGCGGGCTATGCTTCTCCTATTCGGATACCGCGTGGACGCGATATTTTAGCTGCATGTGGACAGCTTAAATCAGCTTCAGAGCGCTTACGTAAATCTGAACGTTTACGACTTGAAAATGCCATTGGTCATTAGGTAACGCAATTTTCAGCGATATCGAGGCCTATACTTTTTTGTTTGTAATTTAATATCCAAACTTCATGCGATGGCATATGTGAGACAGAGATTAAGATGGATAAGTGCTAGACGAACAGTTTCAGCGTTTATATGCTAAATGGGGTAAGAGATTGTCTATAGTCTGTTTACATAATCTCTGAAATAAGAAGGAAACCTAATTTAGAGGGAATATGAGGTCTTAAGGATTATAACTAATTTCTACCTTATTATCATACTCGTTAATTCGGTTTTATGTCTTTTAAAAGCATCTACGGTAATATCTTTTAAAAAGTGGAGATTGTGCACTGCCTCATGCTTTTGTTTATTATTTTCTTAAATAAGATCACGCATCACAAGCAAAACAGAGGATCTAAAATATAAATACCATTGAGTTATCCATTGATATGTTTTTTAAGTATCTCTTAGTACACTCTTCATATCACGATAATGCTTGTGAGGAGTATAACAAAAAGCTTCTGTGAATGTATTGTACTCCTACACCTTTATGTTTAATAAAGGTGTAAATTGGTACCACCATTCTATTTTTCAGCTCCCAATGTTGTAACAGCTTTTAGTACTTGAGATGGTTTATAAGAGGTGTTTTTATTCTTTTCTTAGATAGTTTTTATCCATACGAAAACTCCAGCTTCTCTTGTGATGTACAAAGGAAAGGTATTGTTTTATCCAAAACAAACAGGTTTGAAATGAAAAAATCTTATAATATTTGTTTTTTTATTTAAATTAAAAGCGATACATTACACGTATAAATCAATGTTTTGTAACCACAAGGAGATGGAGGGCAAAGCTGGTAAAAGTACCAGCAATAAGCCAGTCGAGAAAGCGAATATAAAGAGGGTTCTTTTTGAGAGTTTTGGTAAGTTTATGCGCTGTAAAAACGATTGCAATTGTAATGGGGAAAGAAATAGGGATATAAGAGAGTCCTAAAAAGAGCAATTTTTGTGTTGCCATAGGATCATTCGCATTGATAAATTGTGGTAAGAATGTCGCGTTAAAGAGTATAACTTTAGGATTGAGAAGATTAATCCCAATACCAGCAAGATAGTTACGTTTAGCGCTTTGAGATTTAGAAGATGTCTGTTCAAAGGAAAAAGTGGGGTTTCTCCGTAAAGCTTGAAAGGAAAACCATAAAAGATAAAAGGCGCCAACAATTTTCAGAAGAACAAAAGTATGTGGGGCAGCAAAAATAAGCGCTGATAAGCCAAGTGCTACAGCCGTAACCTGAATGGCAAACCCTGTTGCACTACCCAAGGCGCACATAATTCCAGCTTTTTTGCTTTGTGTAATGGTTCGTCCTACAGAAAGCATCATATCTGGTCCTGGAATAAGTGCTAAAATCAACGATGCTAAAGCAAATTGTACAACAATAGACCACTCCGGTAGAAATGACACGTAAATCTCCTTTTATTTTTAAGCAGTGTTTACTATTTATACTTTGAGGCGCCTTTATTTACGCTTTTTGCGTCTTTTTAATGTTGCTTAAAAAGAATTTATTTTTATATTTCTTACATCGTTTTGATTTTTGGGTAGAAATAAAAAAGTAGCTCATATAGAACGTTAAAATGAAAAAGTGGCAAAATATTAGAAAAGTTGTTTTGGCTTATTCAGGTGGATTGGATACGTCAATTATTCTTAAATGGTTGCAAAGTGCGCGAGGTGTTGAAGTTGTAACTTTTACAGCAGATTTGGGGCAGGGAGAAGAGCTAGAACTTGCTCGTCGTAAAGCTGAAATGCTAGGTGTTAAAGAGATCTACATTGAAGATTTGCGCGAAGAGTTTGTGCGTGATTTTGTGTTTCCGATGTTTCGAGCCAATACCGTTTATGAGGGGACTTATCTTTTAGGAACATCAATTGCACGTCCACTTATTTCAAAACGCCTTATTGAAATTGCTGAGGAAACAGGGGCAGATGCCATTGCTCATGGAGCAACAGGAAAAGGCAATGATCAGGTACGCTTTGAGCTTTCCGCTTATGCGCTTAATCCTGATATAAAGATTATTGCTCCATGGCGTGATTGGGATTTTAAGAGTCGGACAGATCTCTTTGAATTTGCTCGTATTCATCAAATTCCTGTAGAAAAGGATAAGCAAGGTGAAGCGCCTTTTTCAGTGGATGCAAATTTATTGCATTCTTCATCAGAAGGAAAGATTTTAGAAGATCCAGCACTTCCTGCTCCTGAATATGTCCATATGCGTACTCTTTCGCCGGAAGATGCTCCAGATCAAGCAACCAGAATTACTCTTGGCTTTAAAAAAGGCGATGCTGTTTCAATCAATGGAAAAAATTTATCTCCTGCAACTTTACTTGCAGAATTAAATCATTATGGGCGCGATAATGGTATTGGTCGGTTAGATTTGGTAGAAAATCGCTTTGTGGGTATGAAATCGCGGGGTATTTATGAAACACCAGGTGGAACCATTCTTTTGACGGCTCACAGAGCAATAGAATCTTTAACGTTAGATCGTGGTGCAGCGCATTTGAAAGATGAATTGATGCCACGTTATGCAGAACTCATTTATTATGGATTTTGGTTTTCGCCGGAACGTAAGATGTTGCAGGCAGCGATTGATTTATCTCAAGAACATGTTGAAGGTGAAGTCACGTTAAAGCTTTATAAGGGGAATGTAATTATTGAAGGGCGCCAAAGTAAAAAATCACTTTATTCCAGTGAGTTGGTAACTTTCGAGGATGATCAAGGTGTTTATGATCAAAGAGATGCAACTGGTTTTATTAAATTAAATGCCCTACGTTTATGTACATTAGCAAGGCGTCATCAAGTTGATAAAGAAAAGAAATAGAAAGTTACGGTGACAAGTGTAATGTGGATTAATGCTTTTGTATGAAATGCCTAGTTTAAGCATTTTTCTGTTGGTTTTTACCGTTCTTTCGTTCAATACTAGAAGCTTATCTTCTGCGCTAATAAATATAATAAGCAAAACCCATGATAATAATAGCAATGGAGGCTTCGATAATCAAAACAAGTCAATTTTGCTTTATAATATTGAATGTTTTTGATTTTTATCAGAACAAAATATGTTTATAACGAGGGCGGTTTTTGTATAGTGACTTAAGAGTATAAAGAAATTTTCATCTTTTTGCTTGCTATTATTGACGAATAAATTCAAGAACCATACACCCTATTTTAAAAGAGTGTAATTTTTAGGATAAATAATGATGCGTGATCAGTGTGATACCCTCAACCTTACGCCTGAATTAAAAGATGCAGCTTCTCAATCGAGAACTTGGCCATTTGAAGAAGCACGTAAGATTATCAAACGGTATGAAAAAACGGGTTATCCAGACAGTGTGATATTTGAAACAGGTTATGGCCCTTCTGGTTTACCGCATATTGGAACTTTTGGGGAAGTTGCACGTACAACCATGGTGCGTCATGCATTTCATATTCTCACGGAGAATAAAGTAAAAACAAAATTACTTTGTTTTTCTGATGATATGGATGGTTTGCGCAAGGTTCCTGAGAATGTGCCTGATCGCGAGAGGATGGAACATTATCTTGGTCAACCGTTGAGCCGTGTACCCGACCCTTTTGGAGATGATTATCCTTCTTTTGGAGCGGCAAATAATGCGCGGTTACGGGCTTTCCTTGATCGTTTTGGTTTTGATTATGAATTTGCAAGTGCTACGGATTATTACAATTCCGGTCGTTTTGATGAAACACTTTTGAAAATCCTTGCCTGTTATGACAAGGTTATGGCAATTATTTTACCAACATTAGGTGAAGAACGGCAAGCGACCTATTCACTCTTTCTACCGATTTCTCCCTTTTCTGGAAAAGTATTACAGGTACCGATGATTGCGCGTAATGTTGAAAAAGGGACTGTCACTTATATTGAACCTGAAACAGGAGAAACCATAGAAACAGAGGTTACGGGGGGCAAAGTTAAGTGTCAGTGGAAGGTAGATTGGGCAATGCGTTGGACAGCACTTAGCATTGATTATGAAATGGCCGGAAAAGACCTTATCGATTCCACAAATCTTTCTTCTAAAATTTGTAAAGTATTAGGTGGAACCCCCCCAGAAGGATTCAACTATGAGCTCTTTTTAGATGAGAAAGGGCAGAAAATTTCCAAATCCAAGGGAAATGGCTTAACCATTGATGAATGGCTTACTTATGCCCCAACAGAGAGTTTAGGGCTTTATATGTTTTCAAAACCTAAAACAGCAAAAAGGCTTTATTTTGATGTTATTCCTAAAGCTGTAGATGAATATTATGCTCATCTTTCTGCTTATGGTCGTCAAAAATGGCAAGAACGGCTCAGTAATCCTGTATGGCATATTCATAATGGTTGTCCACCGCAGGTTGATTTGCCTGTATCCTTTGCGATGCTTTTAAATTTGGTAAGTGCTTCAAATGCGGAGAATGCAGAAGTTCTTTGGGGTTTTATTTCTCGTTACGCTAAAGAAGCAAATGCACAAACTTATCCAGAACTTGATCAATTGGTGAAGTTTGCCATTAAATATTTTGATGTTTTTGTTAAACCAAACAAGAAATTTCGTATACCAGATGATAGCGAACGAGCAACATTAGCACAAATTGATGAAAAATTAGCTCATTTACCTGAAACTGTTGATGGCAACATATTACAAAATATGCTTCTTGATGTTGCACGATTAACGGAACGCTATCAAGATCATAGCAAAAAAAGCCCTGAAGGTGGGCCTGGTGTTTCTAATGGTTTTTTTCAAATGTTGTATGAAGTCCTTCTTGGACAAGAGCGAGGTCCACGATGGGGATCATTTATAGCGCTTTATGGGATTAATGAAATGCGTGCACTGATTGCTGAAACACTTGCACGTCCTGTGGAGGAATAATGGAACGAAGAGTGCAGGAAGTAAAGCGACGCCGTACATTTGCAATTATTGCTCACCCAGATGCGGGGAAAACAACATTAACAGAAAAGCTTTTATTGTTTGGTGGTGCTATTCAACTTGCAGGAGAAGTAAAAGCCAAAAAAGATCGTATTCAAACCCGTTCTGATTGGATGAATATTGAGCGTGATCGTGGTATTTCCGTTGTGACTTCGGTGATGACGTTTGAATATGAAAATCATATTTTTAATCTCCTAGATACCCCAGGCCATGAAGATTTTTCAGACGATACCTATCGCACACTCACAGCTGTTGATAGTGCTGTTATGGTGTTGGATGGGGCCCGCGGGATTGAGCCTAGAACATTAAAATTGTTTGAAGTGTGTCGGATGCGGGATATTCCTATTGTTACTTTTATCAATAAAATGGATCGTGAGGCACGTGATCCTATAGAGCTTTTAGATGAAATTGAAGAAAAGCTTGCTCTTGATACCGCCCCCATAACATGGCCCATTGGGTCGGGTAAAGATTTTGTCGGGACCTATGACCTTCATCATAACCGTTTTCGCCAAAAAGATGATGAGATAACACAGCGGATCGTTTCAAATCCCAGTGAGGTTGTCCATTTACTCCCTGAATATCAACGTTCCACTTTTATTGAAGGGGTAGAACTTGCTCAAAGTGTTTGCAAGAATTTTGATCTTCAAGCTTTCCGTGAAGGTCATATGACTCCGGTTTATTTTGGTTCAGCTTTACGAAATTTTGGTGTTCGTGATTTGATCAATGCACTTATTGATTTTGGTCAAAGTCCTCGTGATCAAAGTGCAGATCAGCGCAATATCATAGCAACTGAACCTAAAATGACGGGATTTGTTTTTAAAATTCAAGCGAATATGGATCCTAATCATCGTGATCGTATTGCATTTTTTCGGGTATGCTCGGGAACACTTGAACGTGGTATGAAAACAAAGTTGGTCCGAACAGGAAAACCGATGACACTTTCGGCTCCACAATTTTTCTTTGCGCGTTCGCGCCAAATTGCTGATCAAGCCTATGCTGGTGATATCGTAGGAATCCCTAATCATGGAACATTGCGTATCGGCGATACTTTGACTGAAGGAGAAGATATCCTCTTTAAGGGAGTACCAAATTTTGCACCAGAGATTTTGCGTCGTGTTTGTTTGGGCGATCCAATGAAAGCAAAAAAGCTCAAAGAAGCTTTGCAACAAATGGCTGAAGAAGGGGTTGTGCAATTGTTTATTCCTGATGATGGGTCGCCTTCTCTCATTGGTGTTATTGGTGCTTTGCAAATTGATGTTTTAAAAGAGCGATTAAAAATAGAATATTCTTTGCCAGTGAATTTTGAGTTTGCACGCTTTAATTTATGCCGTTGGATTTCAGCGCAGAGCAAAGATGAGTTGCAAAAGTTTCTCAGCAATCACCGCTCTGCTATTGCGTATGATTTAGAAGGTGATCCAGTTTTTTTAGCGGAGAACCATTTTTCATTAAATTATGAAGCAGAAAGAGCTCCTAAGATAAAATTTTCTACTTTTAAAGATTATCAAGTAAGCTTTTAATGTAAAGAAGAATTTTTTATGTAACAATTTGGTTGATAATGATTTTTCATATTGAGTTGGGGATCTGAATATTGTTATTTTTTCTGAAAACAAAAGGAGTATGTAAAGAACACTTTCAGATTGCACTGTATAAAGAATACGGTAAATTTATTTTATAATATTCAATAAGTTATAATATATTTGTAATTGTAACGTCTTTTAAAATTTTGATATATTTTTTCACAATAGCTTAAGACAAGGTCATATATTTCAGTATTTTGAATGTCAGCTAAAAATCTCCTGTATAAATAGAGCTTTTCAGTTTTTTCTTGTATGAAAATTGTATACAGTCAAAATAAAGCAAATAATCAATAAGATGAAATTTGTTATTCCCAATATGAGATCATATGACTTATAAACCACGTGTCTTTTCTATATCTTCTGGAATGGCTTTTTTGCCTCACTTTGTTGAGGCACTGCTCTCCGGTACCCTTATTGATAATTTCGCTCCCAATGGAGACATTCAAACTGCCCTTGCCGATAGCCTTATTTATGTTCCGACACGTCGTGCTGCTCGCGCTTTACGTTTAGCCTTTGTTGAAAGAAGCGATACACAATCAACTTTCTTACCAACCATTCGTGCTCTAGGAGATGTCGATGAAGACAGTTTCCTTTTTGTTGAAAATCATAGCAGCACTCTGAATCCACCCATTGGAAAAAGTGAACGCTTACTGCTTTTAGCGCGCCTTATTCGCCCATGGCGTGAAAATTTACCTGCGCATCTGCGTGCCATGTTTGGTACAGAAGGTGTACTTATTCCGGCTCATAGTGCTGATGCAATTTGGCTTGCTCAGGATTTAGCGCATTTGATGGACGAAATTGAAACAGAAGGAGCAGATTGGTCGAAACTTAAAGATATTGCACCTGATATGGTCGCTGAATGGTGGCAAATAACGCTCGACTTTCTGACTATTGTTACGCAAAATTGGCCACAAATCTTGACCGAAAGGCAACGAAGCAATCCCGCGGAATGGCGTAATCAAGCACTCACAATGCATGCAGAGACTTTGCGATGCACGCAGCCTGATAAACCTATCATTGCTGCTGGTGTGTCAGGTTCTATGCCCGCAGTTTCTCATCTTTTAAAGGTTATAGCTTCTCTGCCCAAAGGGGCTGTTGTTCTTCCTGGCCTTGATCTTCATATGGATGAAGAACAATGGAATGCACTAAGCACAAGCAATAAAGAAAAAACAGCTTGTGATTTTTTTGATCCTGCAGAAAATGTTTTTAGCCATCCTCAATATCATTTAAAAAAACTTCTAACTCTCATGGAGTGTCAACGTCATCATGTTTGCGAAATTGGCCAACAAAGTATAACAAAGAAAAAACGAATGGCTCTTTTATCAGAAGCACTCCGACCTGCTTCTACAACAGATAAATGGATACAAATTGTCCGTGATGATTATGAAAATCTTTGTGCAGATTGGTCATTTATTGAAGCTATAAATGAACGTGAAGAAGCTCTCGCTATAGCTGTTACCTTACGCAAAGCTATTGAAAAACCCAAAAAAACTGCAGCCCTTATTACAAATGACCGTAATTTAGCACGCCGTGTTGCCGTGGAATTACAGCGATTTGGAATTGAAGCAAATGATTCAGGCGGAATACCACTTGCACAAACATTGCCTGTAACTCTCTTACGACTTATCTTAGAAAATGTATTGCAACCTGATGATCCCATTGCTTTTCTTTCTCTTCTTAAACATCCCCTTACAACACTCCAACAAAATCGTCATCGTTTACGGGAAATGGCAGAAAATTTTGAACTTTTTGTTCTTCGAGGGAATACAGGGCGCATCAATCTTTGCGAGTGTGATCAATTTCTTGAAAAATGGATTGATACATCCTTTCATAATAGTTCTGAAATCGACACCCTTGATCAGCAGAAATGTGAAGAAGCACGTCTCCTTTGTCATCTTTTGAGGACAGCTGTTGAACCTTTAACATCTCTTATGAAACAAGAGAAAGAATGCACCATCAATGAGGCTGCAATAGCAACTGTTGAGGTTTTTGAAAATTTTGGTCGCAATGAGGATAATTCTCTTGCACATCTTTATCAACACGAAGCAGGACAAGCCCTATCAAAGTTTCTACGTGAATTGGTCAGTGATCAATCAGGATTAACATTTCATCTTTGCGAATGGCCTGCTATGTTTTCTGCCATAATAGCAACTCGTTCCGTCGCACCTTCGCCTGGAGGACATCCACGTTTATTCATCTGGGGTACTTTGGAATCGCGTTTGCAAACGGTTGATACAGTGGTCATCGGCGGTCTTAATGAAGGGTCATGGCCAATATCAACCCGAAATGATGCTTTTTTATCGCGACCGATGAAAATGATGTTAACTCTGGAACCACCAGAGCAGCGTATTGGTCTTTCTGCGCATGATTTTCAATGGGCGATGGGAATGGATAAAGTGGTGATGAGTCGCGCATTGCGCGTTAATCATACGCCTTCCATTCCATCACGCTGGCTACAACGCATGGAAACAGTTGTAGGAAAACAGGTTTGGGAACAAATCCGTGAACGAGGTGAAATACTACGCCATTGGGCAAAGATGCTTGATCATACAAGCATAACTTCTGAGGTGGAACGTCCTTGCCCTTCTCCACCTCTTGATATACGCCCGCGCCATTTTTCAGTCACTGAAATAGAAACATTGCGATATGATCCCTATGCTATTTATGCCAAAAAAATCTTAAGGCTCAAACCACTTAAAGAACTTATTCATGATCCTAGCGCTTCAGAACGTGGAACACTTTATCACGCTATTCTTGCAGCTTTTTGCACACAAATGAAAAATCTAAATGCTGCAAATGCACTCAATGTACTGCTTGCTATTGGGCGTAAAGAGTTTGATAAATTCAACTTTCCACCCGATATTGAAGTAATTTGGTGGAATAGTTTTGAAAATCTTGCTCCACGCTTTATTCAATGGGAACAAAGTTTAGGACTGCGAGAGCGATATTCGGAAGTGGTATCACAAAAAATCCCTATAGGAACAACAGGGGTAACCCTTTCAGGACGTGCTGATCGTCTTGATGTTTTGCCAGATAAAACGGTTGAAATTCTAGATTTCAAAACCGGAACGCCTCCTTTATCAAAACAAGTTCGTGAATTATTATTTCCGCAATTGGCTTTAGAAACAGCTTTACTCATACAAGGGGGCTTCCCAGATTTTCAAGATTTTACACCCTCAAATTTATTTTACATTCCCCTTAACAAAAAAGGTGAAATTAAATCCCAATCAATTCTTTTAAAGAAAAAAGACGGAAAAACTTATCTAAGTGCTGTTGATCTTGCTGAAAATGCATGGGAAAATCTTATCGCACTCATAACTTATTATCAAAATCCACAACAAGGCTATCTCTCACATGCTGTCCCCATGTCAAAACGATATGAAGGTGACTACGACCATTTGGCTCGGTTGTGGGAATGGTCAAGTGGTTTTCATAAAGAAGAGTAATCATGACGTTTTTTTCTATTCCTGAAGCCGCTCTTGATGCACAAGCAACAGCAACACATCCCCAAAAAAACGTGTGGGTTTCTGCAAATGCTGGATCTGGAAAAACCCACGTTTTAAGTGAACGTGTTATCCGTTTGCTTTTAAACGGTACGCCTCCAGCACGTATTTTATGCCTTACTTATACAAGAGCTGCTGCTGCTGTTATGCAATCACGAATTTTTCGCACGCTTTCTAGTTGGAATGAGCTCGATGATGCACAGCTGCAAGAAACCTTAACACGGTTTGAAAAAAAACCTGTTAATGCGCAAAAACTAACTTATGCAAGGCAACTCTTTGCGCGTGCCCTCGAAACGCCTGGTGGCTTAAAAATTCAAACGATTCATGCTTTTTGTGAAGCTCTCTTACATCAATTTATGTTAGAAGCCAATATTGCAGGGCATTTTGAACTTCCCGATGATATCGGTCGAAAAAAATTACAACAAGAATCCCGTCGCGAACTTTTAGCCCGTCGTGATGTACAACCTGCTTTGCAACAGTTACTTCAAGTTATTAGCGAACATACTTTTAATCAATTGCTCTATGAGGCAGTTGAAAAGCAACATAAATTGTCTGATTTTTTATCTTCTCTTTTATCTGAAAATGGAGAAGAAAAATTGCGCGCGCTTTTTAACTTAGCGCCCAATGAAACAAATCAATATCTTCTGGAACAAATTAAACAAACAGCGCGCCTTCCTCTTTATGCTCTTAAGCATTGTGAAACCAATGGTAATCAAAGCTTTAAGGATATGGTGGCAAAACTTTCCCAATTAGAAAAGGTGCATGATCAGACAAATATTCTCAATATTATTTCTGATATTTATTTTACAACAAAAGGTGAGCCGCGTAATTTTTCACATTTATTTCATAAAAAATCAGATGAAATTTGGCCTTTTATTCAACAAATGCTTGAAGATAAACAAAACAAGCTTTCTGTTCTTTTAGAAAAATATCAATGCGCAAAGGTTGCCACCCTCAATATGGCTGCTTTTCAGCTCTGTACTATTTATCTCAAAATTTATAAGAATCTAAAAAAGTCCAATGGCTTCTTAGACTTTGATGACCTTATTGAGCGTACACTTCATTTGTTACAGCGCAAAGGTGCAAGCCAATGGGTGCACTATAAACTTGATCAGGGACTTGATCATATTCTACTTGATGAAGCACAAGACACCAACCCTGAGCAATGGCAAATTATTCAACTGTTGGCACAGGAATTTTTTTCAGGGTATAGCCAACGAACAAACATACGGACTCTTTTTGCTGTTGGAGATGAAAAGCAATCTATTTATTCTTTTCAAGGCGCTGCTCCAGAAAATTTTGCTGCAAATGGACGAATTATTCAAAAAAAAGTGCAGCAAACAAATCAGCAATTTGAAAAAATACAACTGCATTATTCTTTTCGCTCTACAGCAGATGTTCTTAAAAGCGTTGATCTTGTTTTTGAAACACCAGAAAACTATAAAGGACTTTCGGCAGAAAATACAAAAACGGTGCATGAAGCTATCCGTGTTCACAGTCCCGGTGAAGTTGTTATATGGGATGCCATTTCAAAAGAAACGAGTGAGTTTCCTCAAGATTGGCATGCAACTGTTAATCATTTAGATACACCTGAAGTCCGTTTAGCAGAAAAAATTGCTGAAACGATTGCTGACTGGTTACAAAAAGGCGAAATGCTTCCAGCAAAAGGACGCTTAATACGTGCAAGTGATATTATGATCTTGGTCCGTAAACGTGATCAATTTGTCTCAGCTCTTTCTCGTGCTCTTAAACACCGTAATATTCCCGTAGCAGGGGCTGATCGTTTACAGCTTACCAAACATATTAGTATCCGTGATTTAATGGCGCTTGCGCGTTTTGTTTTACAGCCACAAGATGATCTTTCTCTTGCTTGTGTTTTAAAAAGCCCACTTTTTGCTCTTAGTGAAGAGGAACTCTATCAGCTTGCCGCACACCGCACCGGCTCTCTTTGGCAAAGTCTGTGTGCGCATACATCATCGCAGGTATCTTTTAAAGATGCTTTTGAAAAGCTAAACCATTATCGCGCTTTAGTGGATAAAATACCAGTTTTCGAGTTTTATAGCCATATTTTGAATAATGATAAGGGACGGCAAAAAATTCTATCCCGTTTAGGATCTGAAGCAAATGATGTGCTCGATGCTTTTATGGATTATACGCTCACTATTCAAAAAACAGGATTACCAGGATTACAAGCTTTTTTAGAAACATTAAGTGCAAGCGAACCAGAAATTAAACGTGAATTTGAACAAAGTAATGAAGAAATTCGCATTATGACTGTTCATGCTGCAAAAGGACTAGAGGCTGCTGTTGTGTTTTTAGTCGATCCTGGCAGTGCGATTTGGCATCCTCAGCATGCGCCTCACTTGCTTAAAGTTCCTTTAAACAATGCACAATGGAACGGAAAACAAGCCTTTATTTGGCATCCCAATGAAAAGTTTAATACAAAACTCTCTAAACAAGCAATTTCATATTTAAAAGAGCGTGCAGAAGAAGAATATAGGCGTCTTCTTTATGTAGGAATGACACGTGCTGAAGATCGCTTGTTTATTTGTGGGTATAAAGGTCCGAAAACGCCATCTCATACATGGTTACAACTCGTAAAAAAAGCCCTCGAACCGCATGCCCTTGCTATAAAAGATTCTTCGGAAGATATTGCAGCTTGGCGTTATTGCATTACACCTGCTTCTTCTGCTTCTATAAACTCAAAAGTTCCTTCCGCTGAATGCCAAACCTTACCACCTTTGCCTGCTTTTTTCTCCCATAAAATACCAGAAGAACCAGTGCTACCAAAACCGTTAAAACCGTCAGTGGCGAGCCTTTCCATTGAAGCTGATACAGAGCTGTCCTCAAGTCCAAAACAGCTTACCACTTCACCTGTTTTAGGAGCCATGAACACAAACAGAGCTTTTTCCATTGAATATGGTAATCTCGTTCACCGATTGTTACAGTATTTGCCCGATTGTCCCCCACAAAAACGTCGAGATTATGCTCGAAACTATCTCAATATCAAAGCCTCTCATTGGCATGAGAGCCAAAGAGAAGATGCTCTTTGCCATATTTGGAAAATATTAGATCATGTTTACCTCAAGCCCCTTTTCTCTGAGCATTCACGTGCTGAGGTCTCCTTAATGGGTATTGTGAAAATTCGTGGAAAAGAACAAGCAATCTCTGGTCAAATTGACCGTCTCTACATCACGCAAAACAGTGTTATCTTTGCAGATTTTAAAACAGGAACCCCGCCAGAAAATGAAGCTGCTATTGCTTCCCATCATTGGTTGCAAATGGCTCTTTATCGAAAATTATTGCAAGCTATTCATCCCGATAAAGATATACAGGCTCTGCTTATCTACAGTAAAGAAGCCAAAATTTTTAAACTTCCTCCAGAAAAACTTGAGGCATTTCTTAGTGAAGTTGCCTTATAAGCTACTCTTTTCCTTGCAAAGCATTTTTACATTTTATTTACTTTCATAAAATCGCTCAAACAAACACAACGCACAATCTCTGGTGTAAAAAAGTCCTTTAATAATTTATCTTTGCAATAACTTGATATGAATTGTTATTATACCAATCTATAAAAGGTGAATATAAAGGATAAATCAATGACGTGTATAAAAGTTGATAAGGACAATTTCGAAAGTGAAGTTCTAACTTCTTCCACCCCTGTTGTGGTTGATTTTTGGGCAGAATGGTGTGGCCCTTGCAAAGTGATTGCTCCAATGTTGGATGAGATTTCAATAGAAATGCAAAATCAAGTTAAAATTGCTAAGGTAAATATTGATGAAAATCCGGAACTGGCTACCCAATACGGAGTACGTTCTATCCCTACATTATTAATGTTTAAAAATGGAAATATTTCATCGAATATGGTTGGCGCTACCTCTAAAGGACGTCTTTCTGAATGGATAAAAGATGGGCTTAGTTAATTCCACATATAATCACTCTAAAGGAGAGAAGTTTTGTCTCTCCTTTTGACTTTTTTAAAATATTCTTTTTTGCATTATATTATAATGAAAAGACAATAAAAATCAAAATTGTAAATGAATTTAAGAATTCGTGCTTTTATGCATGATTCAATTGACCATTTTTATAAAAAATTGCTTTGTATGAAGAATATAGGCAATTCTTTCCTTATAGGCGCGTTAAAAATATTGGGTGAATGATAATTTCATAAAGGTATTTCTTCTTAGATAAGATTATTGAGATAGATAGTGCTTTCAACACATAAAGGGAGATTTTAAGCAAAAACTTTGCAAATTACTTTTCTAAAGCTCACAACTTTTAAGCAGAAAGAAACAAGCAATTCACTACAGGTTATATAATGCTCTTCTAAAGGGTTATCACTTCAATTTAAAATTCTCTTATACTATTCTCTAGAATCAAAATTGTAGGTATCAGATTCTCTAAAATAAATTGATGAATTCCTATAAATTAACGGCTGTCCTTTGCAATTTATGTCATTGTTATATGAAAGAGTCAGCATTTCGTTTCATCTTCCATGGTTGGTGCCTCCATGAAGCCTTCTTTATGTTGTCCATCATCTCAGATTTCATAGGTAGTACTGAGGTATTATCAAATTAAAAAATGATGATGTTCATGTTTTTTTAAAATGTACGAATTGTAAAAGACTGTTGCAAACATTCAATGGAATGTTGCGCTGATCTAACTGTTACATGACGCCCATGTTCTTTATAGTGTAAGGTGAGTGCAAAAGTGGCGAGCTCTAAAAGAGCTGTATTTCTTTCTGGCCATTCAACAAGTAAAATATTTTTCTCACGAGCTTCATGAAGCCCTAATTCATCAATTTCTTCTGCCATAGAAAGGCGATAAAGATCAGCATGAATAATTTCAAACTTTGGAAGTTGATAGCTTTGCACAAGAGTAAAAGTAGGGCTTGGAACATCCATAGTGTTATCGTTCGCAAGTGTTTGAATGATTGTACGTGCAATGGTTGATTTTCCAGTTCCAAGATCTCCTTGCAGCGTTACAAGATCTCCTGGCTTTAAAGAAAGAGCTAAATTTTGTGCAAAAAGCTTTGTTGCCTCTTCATTTTCAAGAAAAAAACTAAAATTCATTAAAAGTTCCATGAAATGGATGAAAAATTTTTGTTATCATAAAGGTTAAAATTAAAAAATCGTATCTCCTTTGGAGAGTGGGAAAAAACATTTAACTGTTGTTCCTTTTCCAGAACCGGTAAGAATTTCAACATGTCCACCGTGTAGTTCAACGAAACTTTTTACAAGGGAAAGGCCAAGACCCGCTCCCGCACGCCCACCATGGTGTGAATGGGAAGAAAAACGTTTAAAAATACGATCAAGGACGTCTTCTGGGATGTCAGAGCCCTGATTGTGAACGCTAAAGACAATGTTATCATCTTGTTCATCGACGCAAAATTCAATAGTACTCGCCTCCGTTGCAAAATTAATAGCATTACTCAGTACATTCACAAAAATTTGATGCAAGCGTTTTTCATCAGCAGAAATAGAATTTAAGGAAGGAGAAATTTGTTGTAAAAGCGTAATATGACGTTCATTAAGGCGATCTTCTACACGTGCTACTGCTTGTATCATAGCATCGGCAATGTTAACCGATTTTATGTCCAACTCCATAATGCCTGCATCAAGGGTAGCAAGATCAAGAATATCGTTAACAATATTTAAAAGAGTTCCTGATTCTGAATGAATGTGTTCAAGATATTCTTGTTGACGTTCATTGATAGAGCCGAAAATTTGATCACGTAAAATATCGGAAAATCCAATAATATTGGTGAGAGGTGTGCGTAATTCATAAGAAACATGTTGGACAAATTCATTACGCAAACGATCAGCACTTTCTAATGCTTCATTTTTTTCTTGAAGAGCACGCGCAACATGGACAGTGTCCGTAACATTCACAAAAGTAAGCATCGTTTGTCCATTAGGAAGAGGGACCAGAGTATAGTCAATAATCATATCATTTTTAAGATCTATACGACCTGAAAATGTTTCACGTTTTTCAGCAAAACCGGTAATGAACTTGGTAAATTGATCCCATTCTTGCCCCAAGGTTAAGGCTGAACAATGGCTTTGTAACTGCGTAATATGGGTTCCTTCTACCAGTAAATTATAAGGAAGAGACCACAATTTCGACAAGGCAGGATTCGATAAGCGAAGGCGTCCATCAGTACCAAAAACGACCACACCTTCAGAAAGTTTATCAAGTGTTTCACCTTGTATTTTAATAAGTGTATTATAACGGCGCTCAAGATCAATTTTTTCTGTAAGGTTTTCGTAAAGCCAAGTGACACCTCCTTGTGGATGAGGGTTCGAGACAACACGCACCGTACGTCCATCTGGAAGATTCCAAATTTGTTGGTTCGATTCTGTTTGCCAATAGGCTTTTAAAAGTTCTTCTTTCCATGCGCGCCAATCAGGGTGTTCAGCAATGAGCCCCTTTTCACGTAAACGTTCAAGAAACAATGTATGGCTTGGTTCACTTTCTAAAAAAGAACTCTCCAACGGCCATAAAATTTTGAAAGCATGATTACAGAATTTTAATTTTTGGTTTGTATCAAAAATGGCTACAGCTGTTGAAATTTGGTCAAGTGTTTCACAATGGCTTTGAAGAACATATCTTAATTCATGAGCAAGATTTTCATATGCGCTGTCATCACGTGCAAAAGCTGCCATCCCTTCAGCTGTTGTAATACGTGTGAGATGAAAACGGTGCCGTTCTCCACCAATAACCGTATAAACATGTTCTTGAAAAATTGTTTCTGTTTCATCTGTTTTGCGTTGTGTATTTTCATTGAAAAGATCCCCCACGTCATCACTGTCTTCACGAAAGTCTGTCATTTCTCTAAAGGCGCGATTGATAAAACAAACTTTTCCTTCACAATCTTTTATCCATACGGGCTCTTGAATAAGATCAAGAAGATTACGCTGCATTCTCAGTTCAGTAAGAAGGCGGGCGATATCTTTCTGTAAACGAGAATTTTCTTTCTGTTGTTTTGAGATATCTTGAAAACGAGCAATGGCGACTGTTCCTGCGATGACTCCTGTAACTTGTAGCGGTACATTGTTTGTGGTGGTGATAGAAAGATCAAAAGGGTGACATTTACAACGTAGTTGAGTCAATGCATAATCAAGTTCTCGCAGAGAATTTTCTTCAACCCAGAGCTCAAAACGCTGAAAATCTTTCTGATCGATTCCTATTTTTTGCAATGCAGAAAGAGCACCAACAACACGGGGTAAGGTTGTTGGATTTTCCCAAATAAGAAGGAATTGCTCGGTTTCTTCCAGAAGCCATTCATAATATTTAAGTTTTTCAGAAAAATTTGCCTGAATTATCTTCAAAGGCTTCTGTGCAGTTTTTTTTGCACGCACGGTAACAGCTATACACGAGAGAAGTGAAGCACAAGAAATTCCTCCACACAGCGCTAAAAGCAGCCATGGACCATTCGGCAAAGTGAAGAAAAATGGTAAATAACCTTCCAATGACTGAGCAAAAGCGCATGTTGGAGAAAAAAAGAAAAAAAAGCAAAATATATACGTATAGATTCGGATCTCTTTTTGAGTTTTTTCTTTGGGGTTATAGTCACCAAAGCTGAGCACGGCATCTTTCCCTTTTTTAACCCAAGGAAACGTATTAGTAACGGTAATGGTTTGGTTTATAAGGTCCTTGTGGTGAGACTCCAATATAAGCGGCTTGTTCTTCTGATAAAACACTTAATTTTATTCCTAACCGATCCAGATGTAGACGTGCAACCTTTTCATCAAGATGTTTAGGCAAAACAGTGACTTCATTTGTATAGTGTTCTGAACGGGTAAAAAGTTCAATTTGCGCTAAAACTTGATTAGTAAACGAGGCCGACATGACAAAAGAAGGATGCCCAGTCGCATTCCCGAGGTTTAACAAACGCCCTTCAGAGAGCAAAATGATGCGTTTTCCATCGGGAAAGGTGATCATATCAACTTGTGGTTTAATATTTGTCCATGGCAAATTTCTAAGGGCAGCGACTTGGATTTCGTTATCAAAATGACCAATATTTCCAAGAATACACATATCCTTTACTTGTCGCATATGATCTAAACGAACAACATCTTTATTGCCTGTTGTCGTGATGATAATATCAGCACTGGAAGCAGCATCATCCAAATTAACAACTTCATAGCCATCCATAGCGGCTTGAAGAGCGCAGATAGGATCAATTTCTGTTACTTTAACACGAGCCCCAGCACCAGAAAGAGATGCTGCTGAACCTTTTCCTACATCACCATAACCACAGACAATGGCAGTTTTACCAGCGATCATCACATCTGTTCCACGTCGAATACCATCGACCAATGATTCTTTACATCCATATTTATTATCAAACTTTGATTTAGTGACGCTATCATTAACATTAATAGCAGGAAAAGGTAGAAGTCCTTCTTTTTGTAACTGATAAAGACGGTTTACACCTGTTGTGGTTTCTTCGCTTACACCTTTAATTGCCGCGCGCTGTCGTGTAAAAAAACCTGGCGTTGCATCCATACGCTTTTGTATTTGTTTGAAAAAAATTTCTTCTTCTTCTGTTTTGGGATGCGATAAAATATCTTTATTTTGTTCTGCACGACTTCCCATTAAAATATAGTTTGTGGCGTCAGCTCCATCATCTAAAATAAGATTGGAAGGATTACCATCTGGCCATTGGAAGATTGCATCTATATAAGTCCAATATTCTTCCAATGTTTCACCTTTAATGGCAAATACAGGAATGCCAGTTGCGGCGATAGCTGCTGCTGCATGGTCTTGCGTAGAAAAAATATTGCTAGAGCTCCATCGTATATCGGCGCCAATCGCTTTTAATGTTTCAATTAAAACAGCTGTCTGAATTGTCATGTGCAATGAGCCAGAAATACGCGCTCCGCGCAAAGGTTGACTGGAAGAAAACTCCTTACGACAAGCCATCAAACCAGGCATTTCTGTTTCAGCAATATCAAGTTCTTTACGACCATAAGCAGCAAGTGCAATATCTTTGACAACAAAATCTTGAGCTGCCATTCTTCATTCCTTTAAAATAAGTTTTTCCAAGACGGTAGGAGAAATTAAAAAAAAATGCAAGACAAGAAGAGGACTTCTTTATGTGAAAAAGCTCTTTTAAAATCTCCATAAATTTGTGCAACAAATATGCATTTATGGATCTGAGTAGTGATGTTGCTGACGGAGTAGGAGATCTTCATGATAAGTTTTATTATATAAACAAAATTCTATCCTTTTCACGTAACTTTAAAGCTTTTAAAAGTCTCCAGAGGGAATACCTTTTAAATAATAAAAATGGTGCATTGCTTTACAGTTTTTATATTGATTTTTATGGGATAATATCGAAAGTAGTATACTCGTATTCTACTCACTTATGCGGTTGTTGAAAAAGGAAGAATTACTTTAATCTCATTATTAAGCTTTTTAGCAAAATAATATAAATGTAAAGCCATAGATTATCATGTTTATGGATAGGCAGTTCAGAATCGGTTCTTTAGGATTCCAATGTTGCACCTGCTCTTGGATAAAGACAGTTTATAAGAAGTGCTTTTCTCCTGTTTTCAACGATTTTTATCAAAAGACTATAGATATACGATTAAACATTTTTTGTGATACTGAATAGAGTATTTAAAATGTAAAAACATCACTCTATTGAACACTCTGATTTTAAAACCGCTAACAACGCGCTATGAATTATAAATCAAATAATTAACTCAGTTTTGGAAGAATTTATTCTAGACGAGTAGGTTTTGGGAAAATTGACCATGTGGACGAAATCGCCAGAGATAACTTGGCAAGAATGCTGCCATTGCTCTGGGGGTAATACCCACACCTTCTAGAGTATATCCATTCTCTATAGCTTCTTTAGAAACAATGTTATCCATTTGCAAAAAACGTATCTGATTGGCTGTTACGAGTGTTGGTACAAAAGGCAATTTACCGATTGTTCCCAAAATTCCTCCAATCAATAGACCAGCAGAAAGGGGCATGGATAGGATTGTTTTTTTACGGTGAATAATTTTGAGTATATTTTCAAGAGTATTTTGGAAGGTGATAATCTGGGGACCACCAAGATCATAATTTTTTCCCCAAGCAACCTGTCCATCTAAAGCGCGCACGATAAACTCAGCAACGTCACCAACATACACGGGTTGCAATTTGCTTTGTCCACCTCCAAAAAGAGGCATAATTGGTAAAAAACGTGACAAATCTGCTAAGGTGTTAAAGAAACAATCCTCTGGTCCAAAGATAACGGATGGACGGATAATAATTGCTTGAAGATGCTTGTTGTGAATGATTTGTTCACCCATAAACTTAACACGTGCATAAAGACATGAAGCATTCTCGTTAGCCACAAGTGTTGACATATAGATGAGCGGAATACCAGTTTCTGCTGTTAATTCAGCAACATTGTAAACACCATCAATTTGTGTGTTTTTAAAATTCGATTGACTTGCTTGTTTTAAGCTACCAGGCAAAAACACTGCCGCATCAGCTCCAAGCAACGCGCGTGCAACAGAGGCACGATGCTTGATATCTGTTTTAAGCATTTGGGTTTGTCCTACTTCTCCTATTTGGAGCATATAATAAGCTTTTTGTGGACAACGAACAGCGATACGAACGCGATATCCCCGCTTAGTCAAAGTTTCAACGACATGTCGTCCTACAAAACCGGATCCGCCAAAAACAGTAATGAGTTTAGGATGTTGATAAAGTGCACAATCAAGTTGCATGATTAAAAAGTCTATCTTTCAAAGCTTTAAAAATAGCTAATTATCTAGCACGGTGGTGTTTTATTGTCACGCAAAATATCACCCGCAAGATAAAGAGAACCACTAATAAGAACAATAGCCTCTTTATATTCCATTTTAATTTTATGTAAAGCATCTTGTAGGTGCGCTTTTGGGGCAGCAGGGATTCCTACTTTTTGGGCTGATTTAGCTAAGTCTGTTGGAGAGATACTGGCATTATTGTTAAGCAGCGGTATCGTATATACTTTATCGACAAGGTTAGCTAAAGGACGAAAATAACCGACAGCATCTTTGGTATTAAGCATGCCAGCAATCATAATAATGGGGCGATCTGTTTTTTTTCTCCATTGTGTAAGTTCTGCCGCAATAACTTTTCCTGCAGCAGGATTGTGACCACCATCTAACCATAAATCAATATCAGGAGATAGTTGATCAACCAAAAGTCCTTGGGTAAGATGCTGCATTCGTGCGGGCCAATAAATATTTTTCAAAGCGTCATTTATGGTTTGTTCTGAAAGTTGAAAACCCGCTTGATAAACTGCTTCAAGAGATGCACCAGCATTAGCAATTTGGTGGTCTCCAATAAGGTTAGGAAGAGGAAGATCCATGAGACCTTGATGGTTTTGAAAAACCATACGTCCATGTTCTTTATAGCTTTGATAATCTTGATCAAAGAGAGCATAAGATGCTTTATTTTTATCGGCAAGGGGTATTAAAGTAGCAAGAGTTTCTTCATAATTCTGCTTTCCGATGACCACTGGAACGTTTGGTTTTATAATTCCCCCTTTTTGAAAAGCGATTTGAGCAATTGTATTTCCAAGAAAGCTCTCATGATCATAATCAATGGGCATAATAAGCGATACAGCTGGTTTGTTAACGACATTGGTAGCATCAAAACGTCCTCCCAATCCAACTTCTAAAATGACAACATCAGCTGGATGTATACTAAACAACATAAAGGCAGCGGCTGTAAAAATTTCAAAAATAGTAATCGGCTCTTGACGATTTACTTTTATAATTTCACGGATTGTCTCAGCCAATTGGTTTTCTGTAACAAGTTGACCACCTCCTTTTTGACCTAACCGGCAGCGTTCATTCCAGTTGACGAGATGAGGTGAGCTATAAACATGAACGCGGTATCCTGCACTTTCCAAAAGAGCACGGCAAATTGCTGAAGCAGATCCTTTGCCATTTGTTCCAGCGATGTGAATAACAGGGGCAAGTTTTAAATGTGGGTTACCAAGACGCTCTAAAAGGTGAACAATACGCTCTAAAGAAAGATCAAATTTTTTCGGATAATTTCTTAGTAAATCATCCACCACCCTTTGTATTTGACTTTGTTGCATAAACTTAAGCTGCTTTTGTCCTAGAAAGCGATGTTTGAGAGTCTGTTGGGGATGGATCGGAAGGGTTAAAAACAGCAGGGCGTTTCATCATCAAGCGTAAAATACGCGCAATTGTTGTTTTCATTTCTAAACGCGATACAACCATATCAATCATACCATGTTCAAGCAGATATTCACTACTTTGAAAACCTTCTGGTAGGGTTTCGCGTATAGTTTGTTGAATCACACGTGGACCAGCAAAACCAATCATAGCGCCAGGCTCGGCAATGTGAATATCACCAAGCATGGCGTAAGAAGCAGTAACACCACCGGTGGTTGGATTAGTCAGCACAACAATATAGGGAAGCTTTGCTTCTTTCAACATTTCAATCGCTACAGTTGTACGGGGCATTTGCATCAACGAGAGTGTTCCTTCTTGCATTCGTGCACCACCAGAAGCAGCAAAAAGAACCAGCGGACGCCTTTCAGCAATGGCAGTATCAAAAGCTTTGATAATAGCTTCTCCTGAAGCCATACCAAGTGATCCACCCATAAAGGCGAAATCTTGAACAGTTGCAATAATTGGTAAGCCTTCAATCGTACCACGTGCACTTAAAATATTGTCATCAACCCCAAGTTTAGAACGATAATCTTTTAACCGGTCAATATAGCGTTTTTCGTCACGAAATTTTAAAGGATCTGTTACAACTTTTGGATTTTCAAGAGCTGTATAAACACCATCATCAAAAAAATGCATGAGACGATTTTTAGCACTGATACGCATATGATGACCAGAATTGGGAGCTACAAATTGATTAGCTTCCAGATCTTTATGGAAGACCATTTCACCACTGGTAGGATCTTTAATCCATAGATTTTCTGGAATTTCACGGCGCCCCAATATAGAGTTAATTTTAGGACGAACATAATTTGTAATCCAGTTCATCTTTATAACCTTCCTTTAAATATTGTGCATCTTTTGCATGATTTGAAAGAATATAGAACTTAAGCAGTCACATTTACTTTACCGGTTGAACAAAGGAGTCTATTTAATACTTTTATCAGCGTACGTATAGCTTGTTTTTTAATTTTTAATTTTTCCCATATCATAACAATCATATGCATCATGAAGAGTATTCCCTATAATAAATTTCTCATAAGTTCTAAGAACTTACATGTTTGTATTTTTTACTTTGGTGTTAAAATTTACTCCTTGCGATGGTTAACAAACGCCTTATTTTTAATAAAAAATGAATATCCAATTAATCATTCGTATCAACAGTTTTGAAGAAAAGAAACCTTATAGTATAAGGCGCTAACAAGGCTAAAATAATCCATTAAAGATAATGAATACAATAACGCTATATTAGCGAAACGCTAACATCAGAGCAAGATTTTTTTCAAAAGGTTTCTTTAAAGCGCACGCTTTTTACAATTAAAATAGAATACGCTCAAAATATCATTATATTACTCATTTACGTGCTTGTTTTACACAGATATCTTTCAATAATTTCCAAAACTCTCTTATGAAGAGTATACACTCTCCATGAATGGTATAAAAGACATTATGCTATCCGTTTTTACTGAAATAGAGGGTACAAAGCGGCACCATCATATTCTTTTTCAGTTTTCAATACGACGATAATGTTTGCATTAAGAGGATTCATATAAAGATATTTCACGCTTTTTTGAAAGTACTTTTATCCGCACACCACCTCCGTTTATGACATATTAACAAACGATTTCAATTGATCCAATATGAATAGGATTAAAATGAGAAACCCTCATAATATTTAGGTTTTTCACTCATGTCATAAAACGATAAATTATCATTATAAATCAATATATTGCCTTAATAAAAAGAAAAGCATAAAATTTTATATTATGCTTTTGGGGGCTTACAAGTTTTGTTTGATTTAAAGTTAAGGAGCATTATTTTTGTGTGATGCGTGCTATGTCTTTTGGGAAAGCGTTTTGTGTAAATGTGTCATAAAGGCGGCGGCAAAAAGCGGTGTTGCTAGATTAATAATAGGAATCGAAACAAAAAGCGCTATCAATAATCCTGCGCCAAAAACCGTTGTGTAATGAGTATGTAAAAAAGCACGGGCATCTTGTTCTGTTCGAAAACGGTAAGCCGCAAACAAGAAATATTCATGACCGAGCAAATAACCATTAATAAGATAAAAAGCAATTAAATTAATACCTGGTATGAAGAATAAAATAAAAGCAATTCCATTACCAAGAAGGCTTAAAATAACAAATTTAAAGGAAATGATAAGAGAACGCTGAAACGGCAAAGCTTGTCCAATAGGCTCGTTTGGGTAATCCTCTTTTTCAATGATTTCAGCAGCAGAGTCAATGAAAAAACCACCAATCATAGCTGAGATCGGTGCAATCAAAAAAGCCAACAAAAGAGCCAAACCAAGATTAAAAATGATAAGCATGCTAAAACCAATCCATCCAGCCCAACTAGGGAGTCCAGGAAGAAATTGAGCAATCCAGGGCCAAAAGTAAGACACAAAAAGTTGGTGCACACATAACCATAAAATGGTGAGAATGAAAAAAGTAACCCCCAATGCTTTCAGTATCATAATACGATATTGCGAGGTTAGAAGACGTTGTAAAGCACGATAAGCAGCAGTAAAAATCATAGATTAGTAAATTAAGGAAAGAAGCAAAAAAAACAAGAAATATATTTATTGTATGATTTTTTCTTTCTTTGAATTACAAGATTTTTTTCAAGAACATTATAAAAAACGGTTAAGGTTTCTTTGTTAAAAATAAAGTTTGAATAAATAGAAATTTTGATTTTTAAAAACAAAGAAGAATTTAACAAAGTAGCTGTTGTAGAAGAAATTTTTAGTATTTTTGTACATAGTGTAGATTATTGCGTTTATATGATATATGTAAAAAATTAAGGAATAAGAACTATTTGGTAGAAAAGTTGTTTATTTCTATTTATTCAGTAGAGTTATCTAACTTCGTTTATCTAAATGTTTAATTGTTTTGCACAATTCCTAAAATTCTGTACTTTTCTACTATTTGGCGGCATGCTTTTGCCTCTCGCTTTCAAAAAAATATTGAGTTCAATGGAATAGGGGTAACGTAGTAGCTCCGTAGATATTCTAATTTTGGGCAACAGAATGATTAATATGATAGAAGTGGAAAAAATAAGCTTAGGCGATTGACCGTCAGATCCCATAGAAAAGAGCAGTTTTTTGAGAAGAAGCAAAGAAAGGGAGAAACCACGGATGCTTAAAAATGATGAGATTTTGAATTTTAAAAGCTATAAGTGCAATGAAGTAAGCATTCATTGAAGCACTTTTCATACAAGTGGTGCACTGTATCAAATAATTTTTAGATAATAACACCACTAAGTTATCGAAGAGAATTGATCATTTTCAACTTGAATAAGAATCCCAAATATAGAAATATTCTTTAATTTCAAAGACTCTATTCAACATCAAAAAATTATTTACGTACACATTATAGGCGAGACCAATGTATGGATACAAAGCTTTCGATAAAGGAATAAAAATGCTTCTCATGAAACATCACAATGTGAGGATATCATGGATCAAATTCTAGTTTTTGTGGTCTTAGTATTCTGGAGAGAGGACATACACATTTAATCTTAAAGACCGATCACTGAGGAAAATAATAAAGGCTTCAGTTTCATAAACTTATAGACAGTGGTGCAGTGAATTTTGTCTACACTCTTTATAAGCGTCAGTGTGAGATATGCTTCAAATTGCATTGAGATGTTATAATATCATTGATTTATACATTATTTTTCATAGCGAATAAGAGCTCAAAATAAAGTTGTCATATTTTCTCATTAGCTGCTCTCATTATGAAACAATCAAAATCATTTATTTGCATATCATAAATATGACCAATATGGGATAAAAACATTGAAGAAAGAAAATACTTTTTATAAATTTTATCCATTACAAGAGCTTTGTCAAAATTGATGGTAGCCAAAGTGAATGATAGCTTGTTTTTTATAAGCTGGCGAGACAGTGGTGCAATAGATTCTACTTTTATGAAGGCTAGGGTGAGATAGGATTTTAAAAAAACATTTCCCAACGCTCATCATACCCATTTCGCAACAGCGTTTGTGAATGGTATATGGGTAAAGCTCTCGTGAATAATATAAAACTTATAGGGCATCACTAACTTTACGCTTAATAAAAAGAGCACGCTGGCACCATCATCCTCAGTGTTGTCCGAGACAAGCCCTTGGTTCTTGAGACGGTCCATTATAAGCGCTTTTAGTTCTTTCTTAAACGTTTTGTATTCATACAGTTATCCTTGTTTAAAACGTGCAAGAAAATGATTTTTATTGATTCAATATGAGAGAGATTGGAAATAAGAGAATCTTACGATGTCTGGGATTCTAATTTAATATGAACAATGCTAGGTTATCATTATAAATCAAAAATATTATATACTAATTGAGATGGATAGACACCTATTGTCAGTTCTATTTTATAAGGTGTTTTAATATCAACGCGTTTGAAGAGTTCTTATTTGCAAAGGGGTATATTTTTCTCATGAGGAGTAGATGTTTGGGGGGCAAAAAATGATACAATCACGTTTGCTAATTTTTGCGCTACGTGTTGTTTACTCATATGAGGCCATTGTTCAACTTTTTTTCTACTTACGAGATAAACTTGATTTGTATCAGCACCCATGACACTTGTACCATCTACTTGAAGAGAAATATCATTAGCAAGAATGAAATCAGCTCCTTTTTCAACACATTTTTTTTGCGCATTGGCAATGATATCACATGTTTCAGCAGCAAAACCAATGACCAATGAGGGGCGGTTTGGAGCGTGTCCAATCGTTGCTAAAATGTCAGGATTTTCGACTATATCAAGGGATGGTGGTATTTTATGAGCATTCTTTTTAATTTTGTGTAAAGACTGCGTTTGACTGCGCCAGTCACAAACAGCGGCAACAAAGATGGCACCATCAGCAGGCAATGCGGTTTGAACGGCTTTTAACATCTGTTGTGCTGTTTCAACATGAATTGTTTTTACTTCTTGTGGGTTTGCAAGATGAACAGGTCCACAAATAAGTGTTACTTTTGCACCCAAATGTGCAAGAGCGGTTGCGATGGCATGACCTTGTTTACCTGAGGACCGATTAGCAAGATAACGTACTGGATCAATTGGTTCATGGGTAGGACCAGAGGTAACGATGAAATGGCGGCCAAAAAGAGGTTTTTCATGCACATTCAAAAGATTCTCTATAGCAGCGACAATAGTTAAAGGTTCGCTCATACGTCCATATCCAATCTCATCACGTTCAGCCATATTTCCGATTTCTGGTCCGATGATATGAACGCCATCTGCGTGCAATTGTGCAACATTACGAATAGTTGCTGGATGCACCCACATGGCTGGATTCATGGCGGGTGCAATCAAGAGTGGACAGCGTGCTGCTAAAAGGACACAATCAGCCAGATCATCTCCTATTCCATTGGCTATTTTTGCAATGCGGTTGGCTGTAGCAGGAGCTAAAATAATCAGATCAGCATCACGTGCTAATCGGATATGTCCGATATCATGTTCTTCTTCGCGTGAAAATAAATCAGTATATACAGTACCACCGCTTAAAGCTTCAGCGGCTAAAGGCGTAATAAATTTTTGCGCCGCTTTTGTCATCACAACTTTTAAATGTGCTCCACGTTCTTGTAAACGGCGAATCAAATCAAGGGCTTTATAAGATGCAATACTTCCACCAATAATAAGAAGGAGAGATTTTGATTTCAATGATTGCACTTCAACAGCACTGGCATGAGAGGGGAGTGTGGTGTGAGTAGGAGGATTGCTTAAAAGACGGCGGGCTTCTTCTTCCATAGAAATACCGTTTTGCGCGGCGCGTATGCGCAAAGCTTCTTTGGTTTCAAGAGACAGGTTACGAATAGTAATACTGGCCATAAAATACCTCCAAGAAATAAAAATGATTTCAATGATTTCATTGTTGATATTTTTAGCATATTAAGGAGATTAGAAAAGATGAAAAAAGTAAAAAGTAAGACAAGCGCAACAAAGTGCAATGATGAAAAGACTATAACGACCATAACGGTTTCTGTGGCTTTGTTCCACAGCAAGTTGTTTGAGGGTAGCAGGAGAAAGATTAAAACCTGTTTTTCTCATTTGATTGAAATCTTCTTCTATTCGTTGGAAATTTTGAACCAATTGTGGTGTTTTGCGTGCCAGCGAAAGGAGAGCTTGTGCTCCTTCACTAAAGTCTTTTGCAACGCCTACGGGTCCTAAATTTTTACTAATCCATTCTTTGACAATGGGTTCAGAAGCTTTCCACATATTAAAAGTGGGGTCTAATGTGCGGGCAACACCTTCCACGACAACCATCGTTTTTTGCAGCAATAAAAGTTCAGGTCGCGTTTGCATGTCAAATAATTCAGTGACTTCAAACAATAAAGTGAGCAATTTAGCCATGGAAATGCTTTGTGCTGATTGTCCGTGAATTGGTTCGCCAATAGCGCGATTGGCTTGTGCAAAGCTTTCGATATTATGGTGTGAAGGAACATAGCCTGCCTCAAAATGGGCACGTGCAACTCGATGGTAATCGCGGGTAATAAAGCCGTAAAGAATTTCAGCAAGGAAATGCTTTTCTTTTTTGCCAAGCCTTCCTGTAATGCCTAGATCAACAGCGACAATACATCCTTTTTCATCTACGAATAAATTACCAGGATGCATATCGGCGTGAAAAAAACCATCACGCAGTGTATGACGAAGAAAAGATTGAATAAGCGTAATAGCAAGCGCCTTCAAATCAAATCCTGCCTCTTTGAGTTTGGAAGTTTCGGATATTCTTATACCATCAATCCATTCCATTGTAAGAACATTACGTCCTGTCCGTTCCCAGTCAATACGTGGAACCCGAAATCCTGTATCATGTTGAATATTTTCAGCCATTTCAGATATAGCTGCTGCTTCTAAGCGTAAATCCATTTCAAGTCGTGTTGTTTGTGCTAAAGTATCTACCACACAAACAGGACGAAGCCTTCGAGAGGCAGGGATATAGCGCTCTTGTAAATGAGCAATGAGATAGAATCCTCTAAGATCTTTAGAAAAACGTGCTCTGATATTGGGACGAATAACTTTTACAGCACATTTTTTCTTATGGCCAGTTTCATCACTGTATTCAGCTGGATGAACTTGAGCAATAGAAGCGGCGGCAATGGGGGGATAAAAATTTACGAATAAATCATCAATAGAGCGACCAAGAGAACTTTCAATTTGAGCAATAGCGGCAGTGCAAGAAAATGTTTGGACACGATCTTGTAGCTGTGACAAATCTTCCGCAATATCACGCCCAACAATATCAGGTCTTGTGGCAAGAAATTGACCAAGTTTTATGTAAGAGGGTCCAAGCTTATTAATGGCATATGAAATATTTTCAGATCGCTGTTTCTTTTTTGTTTTGCGTCGTGCTAATGCACTCGCTATACGATGACATAGCGCTGGAAATCCTTGAAGATCATCATGAGGAAGAGCACTTAAAACACCTTCACGTGTTAAAACCCATCCTGCACGCATCAATTGAAAGTAAGGGGAAATTTGCACCATTTTTAAATTTTCCAACCTGAATGCAGCGCCGCAATCGCACCGGTGAGATTGCGGTACGATACCCGCGAAAACCCCGCATGCTTGATCATATGGGAAAAATCATCTTGCTTAGGAAATTTGCGGATAGATTCAACCAAATAACGATAAGCATCGCCATCATTTGCGATAAATTGACCTAGCTTAGGGATAGCATGGAAAGACCAAAGATCATAAATTTTATCGAGCCAAGGCATCTCGACATTTGAAAATTCTAAACATAAGAAACGTCCACCGAGCTTTAAAACACGAAAAGCTTCTCTAAGAGCTTGATCAATATGAGGAACATTGCGAATTCCAAAAGCAATCGTGTAAGCGTCAAAGCTTTGATCTTCAAAAGGTAGATTTTCTGCATTGGCTTCAACAAAATCAATCAGAGGGGCAAGACCATTTTTTTGTGCGCGTTTTTTGCCAACGCTGAGCATTGAGCCATTAATATCAAGCACTGTAGCATGGGCTTTTTGGCGTGAAGCATTAAGAATACGAAAAGCAATATCACCTGTACCGCCAGCGACATCAAGAACTTTCCAATGAGAAAGTGCTGGTGGGGAAAGCCAAGCAATCATGGAATTTTTCCACACACGGTGTAGCCCTAAGGATAAGATATCATTCATCTTGTCATAATTTTCAGCAACAGAATGAAACACACCATCCACCATGGATTGTTTTTGTGTTTCATCTACTATTGTAAAACCAAAAGAGTGCTCCATGCCACCCTTGGTTCCTACACGTTCTGTTTCAATTGCCATGTATATGATCTTCCTTATTTTTCTTTTATCGTAAATGAAATAGAGAGGGAATGTTCAACTACGAAAAAACAACGTATAAAACTACGACGTTTACACAGCCAAAAACAGAAGAGTACCTTTAGATATCAAGATTGGCAACGCTTAAGGCATTGTCTTGAATAAAAATACGTCTAGGTTCAACTTCATCACCCATGAGACGAGAAAAGAGTGAATCTGCATCGGTTGCATCATTAATCTTTACTTGTAAAAGAGAACGTGCATTGGGATCAAGCGTTGTTTCCCAAAGTTGTTCAGCATTCATTTCCCCAAGACCTTTATAACGTTGAAGAGTAACACCTTTTTTACCGTTTGTAAAAATGCTCTCTAAAAGGCTCATAGGACCAAAAATACGCTCTGTTTTATCTTTGCGACGTAAAAGAACAGGAGGATGATATATGTCGATAAAATTTTGAGAAATGCGATCAATTTGGCGTGCGTCAGTTGAATTTATAAGTCCCACATCAAGCGTAACAACATCTTTAACACCACGCAAAATACGCTCAAAACATAAACTTCCATCTGCTGTATATTGTCCACTCCAACCTTGTTCCATATCATCAGCAATCAGATTAAGGCGGTGTGCTGTAGTATCTGCTATTTTTTGCGCTTTTTCTTGTGTTGCAAAGACTTCAAGATTAAAAGCGCCAGCAATTGCTGCTTGTTCAACAATATTACGGTCATAACGGGTATGAAGACCATTTAAAAGTTGACGTAATATACGAGCATCTTTAGCGAGTTGATACAAATCAGCTCCTGCACGAACTTCTCCCGTTGAAAGCTCAAGCGTTGTTTCTTCTAATCCAGTATCGATCAAGAATTCTTCAAACGCTGCTTCATTTTTAATATATTGGGAAGATTTTCCACGCGATACTTTATAAAGAGGAGGCTGAGCAATATAAAGATGTCCACGTTCAATCAACTCGGGCATTTGTCTAAAAAAGAAAGTGAGCAGCAGAGTACGAATATGGGCTCCATCAACGTCCGCATCCGTCATGATAATAATCTTATGATAACGTAATTTATCCGGCGAAAATTCATCCTTACCGATAGACGTTCCAAGAGCTGTAATAAGTGTTCCAATCATATCAGATGAGAGCATGCGATCGAAACGTGCTCGTTCAACATTGAGGATTTTACCACGAAGGGGTAAAATTGCTTGATTTTGACGTGAGCGCCCACTTTTTGCTGAACCGCCAGCCGAATCCCCCTCGACAATAAAGATTTCTGATTTTGCGGGATCTCGTTCTTGGCAATCGGCAAGCTTTCCTGGTAGAGAAGTGATATCAAGTGCCCCTTTTCGTCTTGTGAGTTCACGTGCTTTGCGTGCTGCTTCACGTGCTGTTGCAGCTTCTACCACTTTACTAATGAGAAGTTTTGCTTCATGAGGATGTTCTTCCAGCCATATTGAAAGACCTTCATTGACCAAATTTTCAACAATAGGGCGCACTTCAGAAGAGACTAACTTATCCTTTGTTTGTGAAGAAAATTTTGGATCAGGAACTTTGACAGAAAGAATAGCTGTTAATCCTTCACGGCAGTCATCACCGGTTAAGTTCACTTTTTCTTTTTTAGCAATACCTGAAGATTCAGCATAGCCATTAATTTGGCGTGTAAGGGCACTTCTGAAACCTATCAAATGCGTTCCACCGTCACGCTGAGGGATATTATTGGTAAAACACAAGACCTTCTCATGATAGGAATCATTCCACCACAGGGCAACATCAACGCTCATACCATCCTTTTCACTTGCAATATAAATAGGAGTATCAAGCAGAGCTTTTTTTGATTGGTCAATATATTTCACAAACTCTATTAATCCACCTTCATAATGCAATTCAACGGATTTAATATCAGCATGACGCTCGTCAACAAGAAGAATATAAACCCCAGAATTTAGAAAAGCTAATTCCCGTAAACGACGCTCTAAAGTTTCAAAATCAAACTCAACCATAGTAAAGGTTTCAGAGCTTGGTAAAAATCTAATTTCTGTTCCACTTTCTTGATCGCAATCGCCAACAACTTTTAATGGAGCATCAGCTACCCCGTGGGTAAATGATATTTCATGAATTTTACCATTGCGTTTGATTTGCAATTTAAGCCAAACGGATAATGCATTCACAACAGAAACGCCAACACCGTGTAATCCGCCTGAAACTTTATAAGAGTTTTGATCAAACTTTCCACCGGCATGAAGCTGTGTCATAATAACTTCAGCGGCAGAAATACCTTCTGTTGGATGGATATCTGTCGGAATTCCACGTCCATTATCACGAACAGAACAAGAACCATCAGCATGGAGTGTGACGTTTACAAGAGTTGCATGACCGGCTAAAGCTTCATCGATAGCATTGTCTACAACTTCATAGACCATATGATGTAACCCCGATCCATCATCAGTATCACCGATATACATACCAGGACGTTTGCGTACAGCATCAAGACCTTTGAGAACTTTGATAGAAGCGGCATCATAGTTATTGCTTTGTGCTGGTGAGGTTATTTCATCACTCATAAGTTAGTCCATTCCTGTGTTCAATTTACAATATTTTATCCGCTTTTTTAAAGCTCAATGTTCTGATCAGTTATTTATGGAATAACCACATTAAATATTTACCGTATATCAGATCTAGATTCAATATCTGTCGATATATAATGGAGAGAATGATAAAATGATAGTGTACTGTTATGCTGTAAAACACTAGGACGGTGATATAAGGCGAATAAACGCTTATGACTTATGCAAAAAACTGTTTCATAAACGATGCTATTTACTTTGTTTATTTTTGCATATGCGTAATGTTTCAGAATTAGTTATGCATTTTTGTGTTACACTAATAAAGGTCTCACTTGTTTTATCCATAAATCAATTTTTCAATCCTAATTCTACCATATATTTAAAACAAAGGTTGCGAGCTCTCTAAGCAGTTCAAACTTTTGTATGTTAGATTGAGGCGAAAATATTTTGTATATTGGTTTGTGTTATCTTTAAAATGTGAAAAACGCTTCATTTGAGGAAAATATAAATGCGTAAATGTAAAAACACGTTTCTACGATCATCTTTTATATTCAACTTTACAATTAAAAAAACGTCTACGGTGATATTTTTGAATAATGAGGGTAATGACGAATTATCTTACGCTTTTGTTTCTTGCATTCTCGTGAGGTTGCATCGCTCAATGTTCCCAAACTCATTTTACAACGATGTTTGAATAGTATAACGCAAAATACCCTGTGAATACTACAAGATTTATGTCCTCCATCTTTCCCATCGTGACAATAAAGTGCAAATCAGAATCATCATTTTATTTTTCAGCTCTTAAATGTTGGTGCAACCTTAATATTGAGAAAACCCTCGGCATTTGAGGGGTATTTTTACTCTTTTCTTCAATAGTATCTATATACTTCCTAGGTTGTGATACGCAAGGAAATGGTCTTAATATTTTAAGGTACGCGGGATATTTTGATAAAATAAAGTGTACCACTAAAGTATATACAGCTTATTTCTTATATTAAAAAATTAAATCGCTTTTCTCTAAAATTACTTTTTATATATTCATTTTGGAAAATTAACATCAGAAATCTAAGCATTTTCAATGGTTTCAAAAATAGCAAGAATTTTATTTATTAAACGCCAGATATTTTGGTGAAGTGCGTTAGATAATAGTTAAGAAGTGTTGCATCTTAGTTTTGAAAAATGGGGGAGAGATTTTGAAAATAAAAAAATCTATATATGTGAAACATCTTCAATTGCGTTTACAGTACTTTTTATTCAATAATCCATACAATATTTTTATTCGTATTTTATTTGTAGCAGGGGGGGTTCTATTTTCCTCTTACGCAGAAGCTGAAAGGCTGCCTTCTTTTTTTGATTCGCATGAACATTTGGTACAACCTGATACAACGGATATCTTTCGTTTGCGTTTTGTAACAACTTTTGATTTTCCTCCTTTTAATTTTATTGATCAATCGGGGTATCTTGCAGGTTATAATATCGATTTATTGCGCGCTATTTGCTCAAAATTAAAATTAGAGAAGCTTTGTGAAATAGAAGTGATTCCTTGGAAAGAGCTTTTAGAACATGTTAAAAATGGTGGTGCAGAAGTCATTATTGCGGGTTTAAAAGAAACAAGTAAAACCCAGCAAGATCTTGTTTTTACAAAGTCATATTTGCGCTTTCCAGCGCGATTTGTTGCTTCTCGACGTTTAAATCTCGATGAGCCAATAAGCGATCAATTGATACATTTAACCAGTGGTGTTTTGTCTAAAAGTGTTCACGAAAAACTCTTTCAATATTATTTTCCTAAAGCCAAATGGCAAGGGTTTAAAAAGAGAGAAGAGCTCTATAAAGCATTACAAGAGCGTAAAATTGACCTTATTTTTGATGATGGATTTGCTTTATCATTATGGTTCAAAAAACAAAAATCTGTTGATTGCTGCCATTTTGTTGGGGGGGCATATATGGCGCCACAGTTATTGGGGCAAGGAATGCAGCTTGCTGTTGCAAAAAAGAATGAAAAATTGGTTGATATACTCAATTATGCGCTGAAATCTCTAGAAGAGGATGGTAAACTTACAGAACTTTATTTGCGTTATTTTCCAATAAGTTTTTTTTGATGAGTAGTTTTTTAATTAAGGGCTGTTAATCTTTCTGCGCCTAGTCGATAGGAAATAGCTTCTGCGAGATGATAGCGTGAAAGAGTATCTGATCCGTCAAGATCAGCAATTGTGCGTGCAACTTTGAGAATGCGATGATAAGCGCGTGCGGAGAGGTGCATTTTTTCACTCACATCTCGTAAGAGTATGGTCGCACTTTTATCAGGAATGGCAATCTGTTCTATAATTTTGGCAGGGCAATCGCCATTGGTACGAATATGATCAAACCCCATTGTTGAAAAACGTTTAGCTTGAATGGTACGGCACCGTGCGACGCGTTTGGCAACGTCGCAGCTTTTTTCTGATTGTTCTGGTTGCATAAGGTCCATAGCCGTCAAAGCAGGGACATCAATCCGTAAATCAATTCGGTCAAGCAGAGGACCAGAAATACGGGACTGATAATCGATTTGACAGCGTATCCCTTTAGGGCAAACATGGTCTTTTTCGCCTGCCATACCACAACGGCAAGGATTCATTGCGGCAATAAGTTGGAAGCGAGCAGGATAGCTAATATGGTGATTAGCGCGGGCGATAACTGACTCCCCACTTTCTAAAGGTTGACGAAGAGAATCAAGAACCTGTGGAGAAAATTCAGGCAATTCATCAAGGAATAACACACCATTATGAGCAAGGGAGACCTCTCCCGGTCGTCCTTTAAGCCCTCCACCAATCATTGCGGCCATGGAAGCAGAATGATGTGGGGAACGAAAGGGACAATGAAGTGAAATGGTATTATGAACCGTTTCTCCTGTAATAGAAGCAATCAGAGAGACATCTAAAAGCTCACGGCTATCAAGAGGTGGCAAAATGGAAGGTAAGCGTTGCGCTAGCATAGATTTTCCAGCACCAGGGGGACCTACAAACAAAAGGTTATGGCGTCCAGCAGCACAAACTTCTAAGGCACGTTTGGCTGTTTTTTGTCCTTTGATTTCGCAAAGATCTGGAAGTTCAGTTTCGATAGTATATTGGCGCGGTTGTGGACGTTTTTGAATTTGGGTTCCTTTGAAATGGTTGACTATAGTGAGCAGAGTCTCTGGGGCAAGAATATTTATTTCTGCATTTGCCCATGCTGCTTCAGGTCCACATTGGAAGGGACAAATTAGTCCTTTATCGAGTGATAAAGCTGTCATGGCAGCTGGTAAAACACCATTAACGGCGGTAAGTGAACCATCCAGTGATAATTCTCCTAAAATGACATAGTCTTGAGCTACTTCGGGAGGGAGGATTCCCATAGCAAGCATTAAGCCTACGGCGATTGGCAAATCATAATGCGATCCCTCTTTAGGCAAATCAGCTGGTGCAAGATTAATCGTAATTCGTTTAGTAGGCATAGAAAGTCCACAAGCGTGGAGGGCTGCTTGTACACGTTCACGGCTTTCTGCAACTGCTTTATCAGCTAATCCAACAATAGCCATTCCTATTTTACCAGACGAAATCATAACCTGTACATCGACAGGGACTGCCTCTAGACCGCGAAAAGCAACAGTTGTAATACGTGCGATCATTTATTTATTTTCCCCCTTTAGACTTGGTAGAGACAATCATATCTATTTATAAAAATCAAGAAGCATCTCTATAGCTTTTTTTATAGAGAGAACTATATACGTGGGCAGTTTTTTAGCATTCCCATGGAAAGTCATTTGTACAAATTTAACCATGATGATATGGGACGCAATAAAACATTTATAATAAGCTAAATAAATATGTTAAGAAAAAAAGAATGAGGCTGTTCGTGTTATACAACAGTGTAAAATTTTATGAAAATATAAGGGGAGGATAACGTTATGTATCGCAGAGTGTTATTTGATGTGATAAAACGTGTAAAATGTGCAAAGTAATTATATTTACCTTTCTTATTTTTATATTATTTCAAAGCGTAGTAGATGCAAAGTGTATTATAAGGTATCTGATTTTATGGTATACCAGACAAGAATTTTGTTAAAATCAGGGACTGTGCGCTGTGTATTTATAGGCTTGTGTTTTACTTTTTCTTTTCCACAGCCACTTGCTGCATTTGATTTTTTCGGCATCCCTCTTTTTGGTCAAAAGAAAACAAATTCTTCTTCACATTATGCCAAAAGTACAGAGAAATTTTATAAAGTTGATGTTGTTGCACCGCCAGGTGCACCATTAGAAGGTATAAAAATAGTTAAATCTGTTTCTTCTCTTGTTGCTGATAAAGAGAAAGCATCCGCCAGTTCTTCTGGTTTGCTCGCCAAGGCGCGTTCAGATTATCGAGCAATTCTTTCTGCTCTTTATGCTGATGGACGCTATGGTGGTGTTATTAGTATTAAAATTAATGGCTTAGAAGTCGCTGATTTAAGTCCGGTAACTCAACTTCCAGCACAATCGAATATCGTTATTACAATTAATGCTGGTCCACAATATGTTTTTAGTATTGCCAATATTGATAAAGTAGCTCCGTTTGAAAAACGTAAAGCGCATAAAATGCCCACAATTGAAGAATTGGGCTATAAAGTTGGGGCTATTGCTAAATCTGAAACCATTTTGAAAGCAGAAAAATGGGCGATAGAAGGATGGCGGCAACAAGGTTATGCTAAAGCTAAAATTATGAAGAGTGAGGTCGTGGCTGACCATGCTGCGTTGCGTGTTGAAGGACGGATTGTTGTTGCTCCTGGACAAAAGGCTTATTATGGTCCTTTAAGTGTGCGTAATATAAGTAAGAAACCACGTGTAGATTCAGCTTATATCGCGTGGATGACCGGATTGAAACCAGGGCAGATATACGATTCTGATGCGTTAGCTAAGGCAAATGAACGTCTTGCGCGCCTTGGTGTTTTTCGTGCTATCAATATACGTGAGGCTGATACTATTAATCTAGATGGTAGTTTACCGCTTGCACTTGTTGTACAAGAACGTAAACCGCGTCGTTTTGGTGTAGGCGGTAGCTATTCAACTTTAGACGGTGCTGGTTTTGAGACTTATTGGATGCATAACAATCTTTTGGGTCATGCAGAGACTCTTAAAATTGAAACAAAAATAAGTGGTGTTGGTAGCAATAAAAAGCAATCATATAATTTTAAAAATTTTGATTATCTTTTCGGTGCTACATTTGTAAAGCCCGGTGTACTCACGCCAGATACAGATTTCAGGTCAGAATTAAAAATACAACAAGATGTTTTAGAAAATTATACGACAAAAGCCATCAAAGGAAAATTAGGTATTACGCATATTTTTAATGGTAATCTATCGGGACAGGCTGCTGTAGAAGTTTCAAATGGTTATTCACGTGATATCTATTTTGGGAGCCGTAATTTTACAACAATCGGTTTCCCTAGCGGTTTGATTTACGATAGTCGTAATAATAAGTTTAATGCAACAAAAGGTTTATATGGTGAAGTTTTCATTGAGCCTTTTTATGAGATGCGTTTTAGCAACTTTGTTGCAAAAGTAACAGCAGAAGGTCGTTCTTATTGGGCGTTGGATGAAGGGGATCGTTTTGTTGTTGCTGCGCGGGCAAAGCTTGGTGCAATTCTTGGGAATGATGCAGCACAAGTACCCGCAAATACGCTTTTTTTTGCTGGTGGTGGGGGCTCTGTTCGTGGTTATGCTTACCGTAATATTGGTATCAAAACAGAAAATGATGGGGTTGTTGGTGGACGGGCGCTTATTGAGGGGTCAGCAGAATTGCGTGTTTCTTTAAATGATAAAATAGGGTTTGTCAGTTTTCTTGATGGAGGTTTAGTCGGGGAAAAGGCGAATTTTGATTTTTCTCAAAAAATTAAATGGGGAGCCGGTATAGGAGGTCGTTATATGACGGGTCTTGGTCCTTTACGCGTTGATTTAGCCTTTCCTTTAAAGAGAGAGAAGGGTGACCCTCGCATTGGTTTTTATGTGGGTATAGGGCAAGCATTTTAATGAAAAAAGGTGTACATTTATCAGCTTTCTTCTTTGTATTTTTGTTTTTTGGGGTGGGTGGTTTTGTTTTTGCGCAAAGAGGAGACATTCTTCCCTCTAGCGAAATGAAAACAGATGATCGCTCATGGTTTGTTTCTTTAATTGAACGAAAGCTTTCAGCGCCTAATCGTCAAGTTCGTTTACACAATATGCAAGGGACACTGTCTTCTCAAACATCAATTGATACTATTACTGTCAGTGATAAAAAAGGGGTTTGGCTTAAAATTACCAATGCTAAAATGGATTGGAATCGTCTAGCGTTGCTGAGAGGACGGATGGATATTAACCAGCTTTCGGCAGAACAGGTTACATTTTTACGCAAACCGCAAGGCAATTCTTCTTTTGTTTCTTCCCTTGAGACTGGTAAATTCTCTTTACCAAAATTACCGCTTACTCTTTCTATCAATACGCTTACAGCTCAACATGTGACATTTGAACAGAATCTTTTTGGTTTTTCTGCTGATATGTCCTTAAAAGGCAATTTCACCTTGGCTGGTGGTAATTTTGATGTCGATATAGCGGCGCATCGTTTAGATGCACCGGGTTCTTTTTCTGTTCTCACCAAGATATCTGATAGTAATCGTACAGCTCAAATTGATATTTCTGCTAACGAACCACAAAATGGTATTTTGGCGAATATTTTTAACATTGAACAACGTCCAGCATTAAGTCTCGTCGTGAAAGGTGATGGTACTTTTGATGATTTGGTTATCAAACTTTCTTTAGAGTCCGATCATCATTCTATTTTAGATGGTAATGTTATTCTTGCAAGTGTTCCAGAAGGACAGAGTTTTTCTACGAAATTAGAGGGAACACTGAGCCCTTTAATACCTGTTCAATATCGTAGTCTCTTCGAATCTGATATAACATTAAAAGCAAAGGCAAGAAGAACAAAAGAAGGTGTGACACACCTTGATCAGATGGTTATTCAGAACAAAGCAATGAATGTTATAGCCAATGCTGAAATAACCGCCGATGGATTCTTGCGACGGCTTTTTGTTGATGGCAAAATGGCTCTTGATAACGAAAAGGAGTCTATTCATTTACCTATATCAGAAGTGCCAAAACCTGCGAATACTCTTGCTTTGAACATTGACTATGGTCGCGAAGGTCAACAATCTTGGAATGGGCGGTTGGTTGTAAATCATTTAAGCAATAAAAATATTTATATTCGCGATGCAATTTTTGATATGGGAGGAGTAAGCGAAAATCTTGATAATGCAGCTTCTCGTCATGTTGGTGTTCAGGTTAAAGGGACGCTTCAAGGGGTTAAAAAGATTAAGGGAGCGTTAGTAGAAAATTTAAGCCAAGCGGTTCATGTGCATTTAGATACGGATATTGTTTCGAACAAACCAATTTTGATTCATGATCTGAGTGTTACGGCTCAGGGTTTTTCTTCTTGGTTAAAAGGGACAATGGAGAATTTTGTTTTTAAAGGCGATCTCGGTTTAAAAGCTCAAACATTAACTCCTTTGGAAGTGTTCAGTAAACAATCACTTTCTGGTAATGCAGATATTAAAGCCAAAGGAACGATCAGTTTATTGAGTGGCATTTTTGATCTCCAATTATCAGGAATGGCTGACGATATGAAAATAGGCGTGCAGTCTTTTGATCGTTTATTCAAAGGAAATACTACTCTTTCAGGTGGCACTGCTCGAAATACAAAGGGCTTCACTTTACGTCATTTTAATTTGAAAAATCAATATACAAATATAGAGGCTAATGGTTATTTTTCAGATGAAAGCGCTAAAATGGATCTATCTGCTCAAATATCTGATTTGTCCAAATTAGACTCAAAGATAAGTGGTGCACTTACAATTCAAAGTACGGCGAGAGGGCGCAATAGCCATATAAAACTAAATACGCGTGCCCATATTTCTGAAGCATTAATTGTAGGGAAGAAACTTCAAAACACAACATTTAACATAGATGCATTTGTAGATAATACAGCACCAGTTACTTCTTTAACAGGGGTGGTAAAGGGTGAAGGAATTTTTGCTAAGAAACCTTTGCATTTATCGGCCTCTTTTGAAGATTCTCATAAAATTCGAAAACTTGAAAATATCGATATTAGAGGGGGAAGTGCAAAAATAACGGGTGATCTTTCTCAACAACTTGGCGGTTTTTTGAAAGGAGCGCTGCATATTGATGCCGATGATATTTCCGTACTTTCAGCGTTATTTTTGCAGGATGGTAGTGGAAAAGTAAAAGGAGATTTTATTTTTGATGAACAAAATGGCAGACAAAAAACCAATGTGAAGGCGCATGTTAACCATTTGAATTTTTCCAAGAATAAAATAAAAAAATTGGCAATAGATGCTGACATATTCGATCCTTTTGGCATGACTCAGTTTGAAGGAGTTATCAATGCAGAACATATTCAAACACCTTTGGTAATGGTCAATCGTTTAAATGCTCACGCTGATAGGAATAATGGACAAACGGTTTTTACTGTCCAGGCGACGTTGCATGATACTCTCAATGCACGGCTTTCTGGTCGTTTAATGGTTGAGGAACTTCCAGAAAGTATAAAACGAGAAGTGCAAATTGAAGCTGTGGACTTAAAACAACATACTTTTCATGCGACATTGCCGAAGCCATCTATAATCTCTTTTGATAAAGATGGAATGACAATCAATGAATTAGGAATTGCAATAAATGGGGGCAACATCATCTTAGCAGGAAATATTCAAGATACCCTGAATTTACAACTTACAATGAATGCCCTTCCTGCTACTTTAGTCAATTTGTGGAAATCCGATCTTGGTGCAGCAGGGAGTGTAACAGGGCAGGTTATGATTCGTGGTCATTTAAAAAAACCTGATATAACTTACGATATAAAAGGTGAGGGACTGACAACCGTTGCTTTTCAAGATAAAAAAATTATGCCTTTTTCTCTTTCTGCCACGGGAAACACTGTAGATCAAAATCTTACTTTGAATGCAAATTTAACAGGAGAAGGAGTACAAGCACAAGCTCAGGGGCGTGTATCTCTAGAGAAAAATGCGCTTGATCTTCGTATTAATTTGCAAAATTTATCTGCACGTTTGGCGAATGGTTTTATTGCAGGACAAGCGCTTGATGGGACAGTGATAGGTAAAGTTGATATTGGTGGAACAATGAAGGATCCATCTGCTCATTTTGAGCTTTCTAGTCAAAATTTAACCGCTATGACGCATAAAGGACCGATGTCAATCAATATAAATGCTCGTGGTTCTTATAAAAAATCGACATTTCATATTGAAAATATGATAGCTACTGGAGATAAAGGATTAGATCTTTCCATCCATGGGCCTGTATCTCTTAATGGTTCAGAGGCAAAATTAAACGTTAAAGGGATAATGCCTCTTGATTTTGTTAATCTCTTATTAGCTAAGCGTGGTGCACATATAACGGGTACAGCAAGAATTGATACAGCTCTTAATGGGTCATTATCAAAACCACAATTGATAGGAAATATTTCTATAGGCGACGGTAGCTTTTTTGATTCACAAACAAATGTAGGATTGAATAATATAACAATTGAAGGCAAATTGAAAGGTGATCATATCCTTATAGAAAAAGCTTCAGCTTCTTCGTTTGAGGGGGGAGGAATTTCTGCTTCAGGTCGTATCTCTAATGGTCTAGAGACAGATTTGATATTTCATCTTGATAATGCCAATTATAATGATGGTTCTATGATTCTGGCAACATTATCAGGTGAGATGACAATGACAGGTCATTTTTTAAATAGTCTTGTTCTTGGTGGTGATATCATCGTTGAAAAAGCTGAAGTTTTTGTTCCTGATCATTTTAAAAATGCCAAGTTTCTTGATGTTAGAAATAAGAATTTAACTAAATCGATTCAAACAACACTTGAACGTGCTGATGTTAAGAACACGAACAAAAGCAAAAGCCGTATAGTTACACAAGAATCTTCATCTGTCGTGCTATCAAATATGCGTATTACAGCACGCAATCAATTTTTTGTACGCGGAAAAGGCTTAGATGCTGAACTGGGAGGACGCATTAATCTAGCAGGTCCATTGAATGATGTGCATCCAGTTGGTGAATTTAGAATGATTCGTGGACGTTTTGATATCTTGTCGCAACGTCTTAATTTTGATCAAGGACAAGCGAGTTTTAGTGGTAATCTTAATCCTACGGTTTATTTTGTAACCAACAATAACAGTGGTGATATTCGCGTCACTGTAACTGTAAGTGGGACGGTTGATAATCTTGATATTAATTTTTCATCACAACCAAATTTGCCTCAGGATGAGATTTTGGCGCGTTTGATTTTTAAACGCTCTCTTAATGAATTATCACCATTTCAGATTGCTCAACTTGCAGCAGCAGCGGCTGATCTTGCAGGTAGTTCTAATACATCTTTGTTGAATACTTTACGAACTAAAATTGGACTTGATGATCTTGATGTTATCGTTAATGAGAAAGGGAATACAGGCTTACGTATTGGACGCTACATACACAATAATATTTATTTGGGCTTTGAAGCAGGGTCTGATGGAACGACGAAAGGGACAATTAATTTAGATATTTCGCGTCATCTCAAAGCTAAAGGTGCCATAGGAAATGAACAAAATTCTAGTATAGGTCTCTTTTATGAAAGAGATTATTAAAGATTGAATTTTAAAAAAACAATTTCTTCGTTTTTTGTCTCTCATTTCTAAATCTGAGGAAGGAGGCATAGACTAGAAATCCTATAAAAGAAGAAGCTTTTTGTTGAGGCGTGAAGAGATATATCTGAAATATTTGATTTTTGTTATGCTATTCTCTAAAGGGACAAAATCTTCACGAAAGATAGTATGTTATTTTGCTGCTATATATTTATTTTAGAGAAATACCTTACCTTGTTTTCAAGCCCATATCGTGCTGTTGCCTAAAGAATGTAGTGTGTGCAATATATTGATTTATAAAGATAATTTATTGTTATTCAACTTGAATTAGAACTTTGAATATCGTACGAATCTCTTTCGTATTGAATCAATCAAAATCATTCGGCTTGTATGCTACAAGCGGAGAATCCTGTGTGGATAAAACTATTAAGAAATAACTAAAAATGCCTCTTATGAATCATCTCGAGAGCTAAGAGCTGTCGCAACATTAGGGACTGGCAGAATAGTGTGAGTGGTGCCGGCTTGTTACTCCATAAGCGTAAAGATAGAGGGGGTTAATGGATTTATCGTTATACAATTCACGAATGTTATTGCGAATGGGCTTAGGGAAGACTTTGAGAGAGATCTCTTTAAAACAAGTACGTGAATTTGCAACACAATGGCATTCTGTTTTTACGTGAAGGACATGATTCCATTAAAGACCGTCAAAAACGTGAGGCAAGCAGAGAATTCATAAGATATCGATTTTATTGTCAAACGCATTTAAAGCAATATTTTTTAATAATAAAAATTACCTATTATTTTAGATTTTGTTTATTGTGTCTGGAATAAGATCACTTTTCTTATAACGAATAGCTCCCCAAACAGAATACTCCAAAATATAACATTATTGTGTTGCAAGTTTATGTACTTGTTTTAAAGGAACATTTCTCAGTGTGCGCTTGAGTCTATTTCATAAGATTGCTTGTGAAATGGTATAAAGTATCTCTTATGAATGGTATAAAATCTACACTACCGTTATTAATAAAGGTATAAGTATTTACTAAAGCTATAAGCCGGCATTATCATTCTATTTTCCAGCTTCTCATGTTGCTGACAATCTTTTCACTTGAAAGTGTAGAGGTATTTTTATTGCTTATCTTAAGAGTTTTTATGCATATACCAATATCTCTTATGACGTACAACAAGCGCTTTTGATTGATTCATCATAAATATAAAGAAAATTTGCAATAAGCAAATTACATCTTATCTTTTGTTTAAGATATAAAATAACAAATTACGATTATAAATCAAAGTATTAAAATGTATATTAAAAGATATTTTTGTAAAAATATTTATCAGAATTATATGTCGTATTTTTCTATTTTAGCGGTTAAAAGAAAGAGGAATGTCATTTTGCTTTTCATCTGTTTTTTTACATATTGAAATTATAGCCTTATATAGGCACTAACGTTGTGCATTTATAAACTCTTCAAGCCGTTAAGGTATTGGAGGAATATCATTTTAGTTTCTAAATGTAGAAAAAGCAGCAAAGCTTGCTTTAAAGCAAGCTACAACAGTAAAAAAGTTTTATAATAAAACCTCTCTTATTTTTTCAATGTTTTTCTTTTAAACGGAGTGTATCTATAATTTGCAACACAATTTATAATTGTTAGCTTATTCTGTTGTACCATAAAAGACCGACATTTGAGGTGTGGTGATATAAGGTATGTAAGCCTTTTTGACACAGTATTCTGAAAGCACGTGGTGAATATTTAGGGTAAGCCTTGTATAAGTGAATCACATAAGTTGTTATCAAGAGGAATGAGCTCAATAAAAATCTAGATTGTTTACAGATCAGATTGGGTAGAGTCTTTGTCCTTTAAAAGTTGTGTGGAGAAAAAAATTATCAGTGCAGGGATAAACACGGATAAAGGTTGTATTAATCCAGATTCATCATCATCCGCGATAATTTTTTCAAACTTTTATGCTTTCTCTTTCAGGATTCACAACACTTATGAATGTTTCAACACTTATTTGAGGAAGGGAAGGGGTTTTTGAAATTTCATGGTTAAAGTCAATTGCATTCAACAAAATAGCGAGTAAAGTTTTCATCTAAATCCAAGAAGTTTATTTTCAATAAACCATAAATTCTTTGCCAACTTTGATTAAAGTAATGCTTTTTCGTGGTAACAAGTCTTTTTTATAAATGGAGCATTACCTTCTATCCATTTTTTATTTCAAATTTTATTTAAGGATCTAGAAATTAGGAGGTATGTTTTTTGAACTGGATATTATGAAGTTTTTTATAGAACCCATGTTCTTTTGCTAGCAATTCTTTTTGAGTACCTTGTTCAATCAGTTGTCCATTTTGTATGACCACAATTTTATGAGCACGAGCAATCGTTGAAAGGCGATGAGCAATAATGATCGTTGTGCGTCCTTTAGTAAGGTGATGAATAGCTTCATTAATTTGTGCTTCGGTGTGTGAATCGAGCGCACTTGTTGCTTCATCAAGAATCAGAATTTCACTATCGTGAATCATTGCTCTAGCGATAGCGAGTCGTTGTTTTTGCCCCCCTGAAAGATTACAGCCATTATCACCTATCTGTGTATCATAACCATTTGGCAAACTCATAATAAAGTCATGAGCATTTGCTGCTTTTGCTGCTTCGATAATTTCGTCATCACTAGCTCCTTCTTTTCCAAGCCCGATATTATATTTAACAGTTCCTTGAAAGAGAAAAGTATCCTGTCCTACATAGGCCATCAGGTTTCTCAGAGAGCGAAATGTTGTGTAGCGAATGTCTTGATCATTAATCAATATGCGTCCTTTTGTGGGGTCATAGAGGCGCATAATAAGGTTGATAAGGGTTGATTTTCCCGAACCGGATGGTCCCACCAATGCTGTCATTTTTCCGGCTTCTATTTCTAGGTTGATGTCTTTCAATATCATTTTGTTATTAGTGTATGCAAAAGAAACATGTTCGAAACGAATAGTTCCTTGCGTTTTATTCAGATCTTTAGCTTCTTTATGTTCTACAACTGTAAGGGGACAATCGAGTATTTCAAACATCGTACGGATATTGACCAAGCCAGATTCAATTTTAACACGTACATTTGCTAGTCTTTTTGCGGGTTCATAAGCTAAAAGTAAAGCAACAATAAAGGACATAAATTCACCTTGAACACCTGCGCGTTGGGTTGCAAGATAACCGGAAAAACAAATAATACCTGCAATGGCAACACCCGTGAGTGTTTCCATAATTGGATTGGTAATAGCTTCGAGTGTTGCAATACTGTTTGTTTGTTTTTCAACATCACAAATGGCTTTGTCCATCCGTTTTTTCATGACTTCTTCTAGTGAAAAGGCCTTGATGATTCGAATACCAACAGCCGTTTCCTGTACGATTTTGATAATTTCACCAAGTGAAAGGAGCTCTTTTTCCATCAAGCTGCGAACGCGTTTTAAAGCCATTCGAACGCCTAAAAAAGCTAGTGGTCCTACGATTAAAGTAATGGAGATTAACACAAAGTTTTGAATGAACATGACAAGCAACAGACCACTAACGGAAAGCAAATCACGTACAAAAGTTGTGATAATAGTATCAATTATATTACGTACGGCTGTCGCGTTATGAGTTACACGAACAAGAAGATCAGATGAAGTGTTATTATGATAAAAAGAGACACCTTGTTCCATAAGTCGTGCAAAAATTTTACGCTGTTGTTCAGCAATGATACTATTGCCTGCTTTGTTTAGAAAGTAAGTTTGGAAAAAAGTTGCAACTCCTTTGAGAATAAAGATAAAAGCAATGAAGCTAGAAATCAAAACAATCATAGGAAAATTTTGTGCATCAATAATCTGATTAACAACATCCCGCATAATCCATGCACTGGTTGCTGTGGTACAAGAAATGATGATCATTGAGAAGATAGCCGCACTGTACCAACGCATATGTTTACGAAAATTTTCTCGCAAAAGGCGGATAATAAGATGTTTGTCAAAAGAGGAAATTTGTTTTTTAGCCATGAAGAGCTTCTATATTCTCTCATTATTTTATGCAAGATTGAAACACTCTTAATTAAAAAGCCCCTTAATCTTTTTTACAAAAATAGCTTTTTCTTTCAAGGTTCATCACATCAATTTCACGACGGTGAGAGTGAAGAATGTAGTTCAAAGTTTCTGTAAAAGGTATAACGAAAATTCGTTGTTCATCATTATTTTTAGTTTTCAATAAAAGATACCGGTGAGTTTCACTGTTGTATTTACCAATTTCCATATTGTGATAGCCTTTGGCACTTGAAATGGCTCACAAAAAACATTTCTGCTTTTTTAATAATTTTTATGTATCATCTCCATTTGTGATGTGTAAGCAAACAATTTTGCCGCATTGCATGATAAAAGAGCTTGAAATAAGAAGACCTTACGATGTTTGAGCTTTCTCATTAATATGCAAAATGACGAATTCTTCTTATAAATTGATAAAGCATTATTAAACTCTTAAAAGGATTTATACACATTTATAAAACCTTAAAAGCACCACAAAAATTCTATGTGGTGCTTCTAAATAATACTATACACATCATTTTGATGCGTTGCATGCGAATATTATTCCAATGCAAAACTATTTAGGTGCTATCACCATCATCATTTGCCGGCCTTCAAGCTTTGGCTCCAATTCGATTTTGGCAATTTCACTTGTATCTTCTTTCACACGCTGAAGAAGCTTTAATCCAAGATCTTGGTGAGCCATCTCACGACCACGAAAACGCAAAGTAATCTTTACTTTATCACCATGATCAATAAAGCGATGAACAGCCTTGAGTTTGACTCCATAATCATGGACATCAACATTTGGGCGCATCTTAATCTCTTTGATTTCGATGACTTTTTGCTTCTTACGTGTTTCAGCAGCTTTTTTTTGGGTTTGATATTTTAATTTTCCCAAATCGATGATTTTACATACAGGCGGCTCCGCATTTGGTACAATTTCAACCAAATCAAGTCCCGCATCTGCAGCCATAGCAAGAGCTTCTTGTATCGCAACAACTCCCTGATGTTGTCCCTCATCATTGATAAGCTGAACATGAGGTACCCGAATATCCTGATTTGAACGTGGTCCGTCTTTTTGGGTAGGTGTCATTTTAAACGGTTTACGAATGGTTTATGCTCCTTAAATTTTGATTCAACTACAGTTAATTTAATATACAATTATGTACCTAAAAACAACTATAATTCGTGTTATTTTCATTATTTGATTTATTACTTTTTGGAATGATTTAGATTATAAAAGTTTTTCTCTTAATTTAAAGAATTTGTTTTATAGAGGATAAAAAATCATGGATCAAAATATTCCTTGTCAGTTTTTTTCATTTGAGAACACCGCACTTGCAGTACGCTATCGCAAGGGGCGCCAATCTCCAGGTTTGGTTTGGCTTCCTGGCTATCAATCCGATATGTTAGGAAGTAAGGCAGCGTTAGTTGATCAGTTTGCTCAGAAGAATGATTTGTCTTGTTTACGTTTTGATTATTCTGGACATGGAGAATCTGAAGGTGATTTTTTTCAAGGAACAATTTCGCGTTGGGTTAAGGAAAGTTTAGCGACTTTTGAAACCTATTGTGAGGGTCCACAAATTTTGATTGGTTCCTCTATGGGGGGGTGGATTGCGCTAAGGCTTGCAATGATGCTAGCACAGAAAAATAAGAAGCTTGCTGGCATGATATTGATTGCTCCAGCACCTGATTTTACACAAACATTGGTGGAACCAAAATTAGGCCCAGAAGAATGGAAGGTTTTGGAAGAAAAAGGCTATATTGAACGACCTGCAGTTGATGATACAGAGCCAATGCCCTTTACAAAAACATTGATTGAAGATGGGCGCGAAAATTGTGTTATGAAAGGATGCATTGATGTTGGGTGTCCAGTCCATATTCTACAAGGGATGGAAGATGAAGATATTCCCTATCAGCATACATTGACTTTACTTGATCATTTACCTCTCCATGATGTAACATTGACACTTGTTCGTGATGCAGATCATCGCTTTTCTCGTCCACAAGATTTAGATTGCCTTGAAACAGTATTGAGATCTTTTATTAATCAGATTAATGCAAAGTAAGGGGTACATTTATTGATGAAGATAAAAATATATGAGCATTTCTAAACAGCATTTTATTTTTTCTGAGCGTTTTGTACCTGTACGGGTGCGGGAAAATAAGTATGCGCGCCGTCTTACCTTACGTATTGATGCCAGAAGTCAGGAGATTTGTGTAACAACACCACCAGCAATAAATCTCTATGCGGTTGAAAATTTTATTGAAAAGCATCGATCTTGGATTGAGGCACGTCTTGCTCATGTACAAATCTCTCATAAAAATGCTTATCTCAAAGAAGGGGCGACAATTCCCTTATTGGGTGTTTCTCATACCATAAAGCATAGAGAGGGACGTGGGGTAACAGAAATCATTACAGCAGATGCGGAGCAAGGGCCTGAAATTATTGTTTATGGTCAATTAGAATATCTCCCAAGACGCATTGCTGACGTTTTGAAAAAACAAGCGGCGCTTATTATAACGCCTTTGGTGGCACATTATGCTCATCAGGTAGAGCGTAAAGTCAAATCCATTTGTTATAAAGATACGAGAAGTCGTTGGGGCTCTTGTTCAATCGATAAGCGTCTTTCTTTTTCTTGGCGCCTTATTATGGCACCAAAAGAAGTTGTTGAGTATGTTGTTGCCCATGAAGTTGCTCATCTTGTTGAAATGAATCATGGGCCAAGATTTTGGGCTCTTTGTGAAGAGCTATGTCCTGATAGTAAAACATATCGTGCTTGGTTGAAAGAAAATGCTCCTAGACTGCATGCAATTAATTTTGATTCATATAATTTAGAGGCGTAAAAAACTTTCAAATGAAGGCAATATTTAACGGAACTTTTTGTTGAGTGTTTTGTTGAGTGTTTGCTTGCTCATGCATAATGAGGAAGCCATTGAAGCTCTCAGCACGATTGTTCTCCCCTGCTTGGTTTGCTGAGTGTCTTCAATGTTTTGCTTTATCTTTTTTGTAATTCAGCGTAATAACCCTAAGTTCCGATGACTTATAAAAAAATGGGAAGGTTTTTTATGTCTGTTCTTACAGATCCACTTCAGCTATTACAGGCACTTATTCGTTGTCCTTCTGTTACACCTCATGAAGCAGGGGCTTTATCAACTTTGGAACAATTTTTAAAAAAAATGGGATTTCACGTCGATCGCCCTGTTTTTACGGATAAAAATACAGATAATGTTGAAAATCTTTATGCAAAAATGGGAAGTGAAGGACCCCATCTTATGTTTGCGGGTCATACGGACGTCGTACCGCCAGGTGCATTGGAAGATTGGACTTATCCACCTTTTGAAGCTGTTATAGATCAGGGGAAATTATATGGGCGGGGTGCTGTTGATATGAAGGGTGGTATCGCTTGTTTTATTGCGGCTCTAGCGCGAGTTCTTGAGAAACGATCCATTAAAGGAAGGGTAAGCCTTTTAATTACTGGTGACGAAGAGGGGCCTGCTGTTAATGGTACGGTAAAACTTCTCAAATGGGCAGAAAAAAAAGGCGAAAAATGGACTGCGGCTCTTGTGGGAGAACCAACAAGCGTAAAGACTGTTGGTGATATTATCAAAATTGGTCGCCGCGGATCGATTTCTGGTGTCATTACCGTGAAGGGTCGCCAAGGTCATGTTGCTTTTCCAGAAAGGGCTGCCAATCCTTTGCCTTTGGCAAGTAAGCTTATTCAAGCATTGACACAAACCGTTTTAGATAAAGGGACAGAAAATTTTCAACCCAGTAATTTAGAGCTAACAACCATCGATACCGGTAATTTAGTGGTCAATGTTATTCCAGCGCAGACAACGATTCATTTTAATATACGCTACAATGATCTTTGGACAAAAGAAACACTGATGAAGGAAATTGAAAAGCGTCTTGCTTTGGTACAATCAAAAAACAATGGTGACCAATATCCCTCTTATCAGCTTGAATGGATTCCAAGTTTAGGAGATGTTTTTTTGACCAAAAATGATAAACTCATTCAAACTTTATCCAATGCTATTAAAAGTGTAACAGGGAATATACCAGAATGTTCCACTTCTGGTGGTACTTCAGATGCACGATTTATTAAGGATTATTGCCCAGTGGTCGAATTTGGTTTACCGGGGCAAACGATGCATATGGTAGATGAGTGTGTAGCCCTTGATGCAATAGAAACACTTACTACTATTTATGAGCGTTTTATTATTGAATTTTTTGCATAAAGAAAAGGTTGCTGGTTCAAAAATACCTTTATCTTGTTGTGCCATAAGATATTGCCATTTATGGTGTGGTGATACGAGACTCGTAAAACTTAATATATTAAGTAGTCTTAGAGTAAGTAATGAATATTCTTAAGTTGGGATTCTTGCCTGTAGAGTCTTTAGTTAAGTGAATTACATAATTGAAAAGCCAAAAGAGATCTGCTTGAAGAAGCAGAACTGTTTAGACCATATTGGATTGAAAATATTCGTTCTTTAAAGTGTAGAAAGGAAGTCACACGCAATCATATATGGAAAACAATGAATATTATATCATCATTGTGTGATGACAGGTTGATGCCATAAAGACACACAAAAACATGCTACTATTGTAAAAAGTTCGTACAACATAAATGCGCTCATTCACAGCTCATGTTTTGATATGTTTTCTGCACTCGCATAAAAGGTACTTCTTGTTCCTATAGACTTTCTTAGAATAAAGACTATAGGAAAAGCGCTTTAAGTTTGTTTTATTTCATATATTTTACCTTGCTTTTTTTGTCCCCAAGAACTTCCGTTGCAAATCATTACGAGATAGAAGGTGAGCGTATTTAATCAGCTTTAATCTTGGTTATGATAAAGATACACAGAATTTTTTTGTAGCAGCACGTTGATTTCTTTAACCAAAGATTGTCCTAGTATTATTCTCAATTTTTTAATTAAATAACCTTAAAGGACGGGTACAGACACTTATAAGCATATACGCATACAAGTAAGATCATATGAGATTAACATCGTTTCGCTCGCTAACAAAGCAATACCGATTCATATTTAGTATATTTGCCATTTGAGCACATTATTTGTTTAGTAAAGCTCATGATGTTGCTGTTACCTATAAATTAATACGATCATACAGCCGCGTATCTCAAATAAATATTGGTTCAGTATTTTTTGCGATAACAGCTTTTATATGACAGAATAGGATAAAAGCATTGTGTATATCTATTTTTTGTAATCTCTGAAACAGACATACAACCACAACCTGATTGAGGGGAAATATAAAGGTATAAAGGTGAAAATCAGCGTTCTTTTTTACTTTCTCTTTTATTCAGCTTTACGGTTTTCAAAATTATCTAGAGTAATATCTTTTTAAATAATCAGAAATTGATGCATGGTTTCATGTTTATTTCTCTGGTTCTTTTAATGGTGCCACGATTTCATAAAGAAAAAATACATTATCGTATTATGCATTCACGTACTTGTTTTAAAGAAATTTTCTTAATGTTTGTCACATTTGTGCTACTACGGTGCTTATGAATGTTGTAATATAAAATCTATAATGCCTCCCCATCTTTATGTTTATGAAAAATAAAGTTAGAGCACCATACACTTTCTAGCTCAAAATATTACAATAGCTTTTAGCACTTAAGAGTGTTCATAAGAGGCCTTTTTACTCCTTTTTTATAGTTTTTATCCACATGCTTCTCTATTTTTAAGGTGTAAGCAAATGGCGATAACTAACTTGCTATAAATAGTTTTGAAATGAAAGAATCTCACAATATTCTAGTCTCACCTTGCTATGAAAAATGATAATTATGATTAAAATAAGTATGTTGTTATAAAAATTTTAATTTGCGAGTTGGCTGATGATGTGATCAAGAACAATACGTCCTTTGGCTGTTGCTTTTAAGCGTTGGTTATCGACCATTTCTATCAATTCTTGGTGTTGTAACTCGATCAGTTTTTCCATAGGGATGCGTTTGGGACTTAAGGTTTCATAGCGTATAAGTTCTAAGCCTTCGCAAAGGCGTAATCCCATAAGGAGCATTTCATTTGCCTGTTGTTCAGTGGTTAAATGTTCCGTTTCAATACAGCCATGTCCTGTTGTTTCTACCAAATTAAGCCACTGTTCGGGATGCTTTTCATTTATTGTGACATAACGTTCGCGGTTTTCAAGGTGTGATGACAATGTTTTTGAACAGAAAGAGGAATGATTCGGTGTATGCTCAATGAAACGTCCATGTGCTCCTGGACCAAAGCCTGCATATTGGTGATAACGCCAATAAAGAAGATTGTGTGCTGATTCGGCACCGGGCATTGCATGGTTTGAGATTTCATAGGCAGGAAGTCCATGTAGTGCCGTTATTTCTTGAGTAAGATGATACAGATCTGCTGCTAGCTCTGATGGGGGAAGGATAAGTTTTCCTGCATCATGAAGGCGTTTAAAGGCGGTTCCTTCTTCGATCGTCAATTGATAAAGGGAAAGATGGTCTGCTGCCAAATCAATTGCTTGGGAAATTTCAGATTTCCATTCTTCGAGGGTTTGTTCGGGGCGGGCATAAATGAGATCAAAGGATAAACGTGGAAAAATTTGTCGTGCTAAAGCAATGGCACAAAGAGCTTGTTCCACATTATGGAGTCGGCCAAGTTTGCGCAATGCTTTATCATTGAGCGCTTGTATTCCTAGAGATAAGCGATTAACACCTGCCGCACGGTATCCACGAAAGCGCTCTGCTTCCACACTGGATGGATTAGCTTCTAATGTAATTTCAACTTTATCATCGACTACCCATTTTTTTGCAAGTGCTTGCAATAGGGCATCGACAGTTTGTGGCTCCATAAGAGAGGGGGTTCCTCCACCAATAAAAATACTTGTAATATGGCGTGGTCCTATTTTGTGGTATTGCGTTTCTATTTCGCGCTTAAAGGCGGTGACAAAACGTGGTTGATCAACACCATGGATGCGAACATGCGAATTAAAGTCACAATAAGGACATTTAGCTGCACAAAAGGGCCAATGAATGTAAATGCCGAAAGGTTCATTCATGAGAATGCTAAAAGGTTTTCTGCTAAAAGTTTGAAAGCACGTGCGCGATGTGAAAGAGGGGGAAGATCATTGCGTTTCCAGTTGTGTTTTTGTTCTGTTGACATTTCTCCAAAGGTATTTTCACATCCATCTGGTAAAAAAATAGGATCAAAACCAAAGCCTTTATCTCCCCGTGGAGGCCAAATGAACGTTCCTTCAACGCATCCACGGAAGTAATCTGCATGAGCATCAGGCCATGCAATGCAAATGACGGATATAAAACGGCATTTCCGTTGACTTTTTTCTCGTGCTCCGACTTTTTGGAGTTCATTTTCTATTTTTTTCATAGCTTTTGGAAAATTACGTGTACCATCGGCTTGAATTGCCCAATCAGCGGTATAAACGCCTGGCGCACCCTCCAATGCATCTACCTCTAAGCCTGAATCATCAGAGAGGGCAGGAAGTCCTGTTTTTTTTGCTGCTGAAAAAGCTTTAATATAAGCATTTTCTTCAAATGTTTTTCCCGTTTCTTTTGGTTCTGGCAAGCCTAGTTCTTTTGCCGATTGTATTATTAAACCGAAAGGCGTAATTAAAGTAGTGATTTCATGCAATTTTCCAGTGTTATGTGTAGCAATGACAAGTTTTTTATCTGCTATGCTTCTCATATAGATTTCTCCAAAAATGAAAGGGGAATTATTTTTGTGCTAAAAAACGGTTTAAATGCTCATATACACACATTCTGCTTGATTTCACATAATATGATTATTTTACACGTTTTATGATATTTTATTCCAATAAAATTTTTTATCTTGCACGAAGATAACCTTGCAAAGATAGGGAAGACATGTCTTTTTTATGATAGCATTTTATGGTAAACTTCCAATTTTCTGCTTGCTCTAAAGGGTGAAATTTTCTATTTACAGCGATTTTTAATCAATCTAGATTCTCTTGACAAGTCCCTACAGCAGACCACTTTACAGATCAATTCTTAATCTTAAATATTTCTCACACACTCTAACAAAAATATTTCCTGCGTAATTTATCAAGCATCACTCTGAAAGGTAGCATTTTACAGCTCAATAGGATAATATGTTTTTATACTACTTTAGACTATTTGACCAAACCTTGGCAAAACTTATATAAGAGATGAGGATTTTAAAAGTAGTGAAACAGTTGTGATGAAGCACAAAACTATTGATAATGAACTAAAATATCTTGATGAACGTTCGCGTGATATTTTTCGCCATATTGTTGAAGCTTATCTTAATGATGGTGAACCTGTAGGATCACGTAATCTTTCGCGGCTTTTACAACAGACATTATCGCCTGCGACGATTCGCAATGTGATGAGTGATCTTGAACATCTCGGTTTGATTTATGCACCACATGTTTCTGCGGGTCGAATGCCAACACAATCAGGTTTACGCTTTTTTGTTGATGCATTTATGGAAGCGGGTGATTTGCCAAACGAAGAGCGAGAAAATATTGAAATGCAAGTCAAAGAGGCTGGTCATGCACAATCGGTTGAACATTTTCTTGTTCAAGCAAGCCGAGTTCTTTCAGATCTTTCACGTGGGGCAGGGCTTGTTTTAGCAACAAAACAAGAAGGAACATTGAAACATATTGAATTTGTGCGCCTTGATAGGGAGCATGCTCTTGCCGTTTTGGTGACTCAACAAGGTGAAGTTGAAAATCGTATTGTTCATTTACCGGAAGGGGTTACTCATGCACAATTGACGGAAGCAACGAATTTTCTCAATGCCCATATCCAAGGGCGTACATTGAGTGAAGCTAAAGGAGAAATTGCCCGCTTATGCGCAGAAACACGGGCTGCACTTGATGATTTATCGCATCATCTTGTTGAAACGGGATTAGCTCTTTGGGGAGGAGAAGGTGCTGATCATAAAATACACCTCATTGTTCGCGGGCGTAGCAATTTACTTGAAGATGTGAAAGCAGAAGAAGATTTAGAACGATTACGCCATTTGTTTGATGATCTTGAAACGCGTGAAAGTATGGCACAACTTCTCGATTTAACGGATGAAGGTTCTGGGGTTAGAATTTTTATTGGTTCAGAAAATAAGTTATTTTCACTTTCTGGTTCTTCTTTAGTTGTAGCACCTTATCGTGATTCACAACAAAGAGTCATTGGTGCTTTAGGTGTTATTGGTCCTACACGGCTTAATTATGCAAGGATCGTGCCCATGGTTGATTATACAGCTCAACTTGTGTCACAGTTATTGCGTTAAAACGATGCAAGTAAGTATTTGTACTATAAAAGCTCATTGTATTATATACATCGATACCCCTTGATTTTTGTCTGTAGAATTTCGATATCGAGAATAACGAATCTTATGAAGGAATAAAATTTTTATGTCTGATGAAAAAAACAAATTTACTGACGCTTCATTTGAAAATTGTGATTTAAAAAATCCAGCTGATCGTAATACACTTAAACAGGCAGCCGATGAATTTTTAAAAACACATAAAACAGAGGAACACGAAGTCGTTGAAACAGAAAGCAATGAGGTTAGTGATCTTTTAGCGTCTTTGCAGGATGAAAATAAAGAACTGAAAGATCAGCTTTTACGTCTTGTTGCAGATATGGAAAATCTTCGACGCCGTACTATGCGAGATGTGGCGGATGCAAGAGCTTATTCCATTGCTAATTTTGCACGGGATATGTTATCGGTTTCTGACAATCTCAATCGTGCTTTGGAAGCTATTCCAGAAGGTGCACGGGAGAGTGATGCTGGTTTGAAATCATTGGCAGAAGGCGTTGAAATGACTGAACGTGCCATGATGGCAGCATTAGAACGTCATGGGGTGCAAAAAATTCATCCAGAGGGGCAAAAATTTGATCCTCACTTTCATCAAGCGATGTTTGAAATTCCCAATGCTGATGTTCCAGATAATACTGTTCAACAAGTGGTTCAGGCAGGTTATATTATCGGGGAAAGGGTGTTACGTCCAGCTATAGTGGGTGTAGCCAAAGGAGGAGCAAAAGAAACTTCTGTTGAAGATGATTCGGCTTAAAACACATCAATAACAAACCTCTATCGTAAAATGCAGTATTCCCTGCAGTTTCATATATATAGGGTCTTTTCTCAAAGAGTTTTTAAAGGGTGTGACAAACACCCTTTTATTTTTGAAGTGGCCAATTTCCTTTTACAACATACACGGCATCGCTTGAGGGAAATGGCGATGAAAATAAAACAAAATGATCAACCTCAAAAGGAGGAAATGAAAAATTCCTTCGAAAGAACAGATAAGGAACAAGGTCTTCAGGTTTAGTATCAAGCAGTCGCGCAATAGTAATATGTGGAGTAAATTCTCTTTCATCAGGTGTTAGACCTAAATGGCTACGGATAGATTGCATCTTTTCGTGTAGAAGATTGAGAGCTTTACAAGGTTTAATGCGAATAACAAGAGAGGGGGCAGTATTTTCTGAACCAAAAATATCAAAACCATCTATTTGTAGCATAAAAGGAGAGAGCTTTATTGTGTCAAAGGCGTGCATAAGTATATCTACGGTAGAACTTTCAACTTTGCCAAAAAAAGATAAGGTGACATGAAAATTTTGCGAATTAATCCACTGCGTATTTGGTAAGCCACTTTGCAACGACACAAGTTGTTGTGTTGTTTGTTGAGGAATTTGAAGGGCACTAAATAGACGACCCACAATATTACCTCTTTACAATGAAAAGATGCCACTCCAAGCACAATGATAGATAACGAGAGTGAGTTGTCTACCAAAGAACATAAGGCAATAGTATAGAAAAATAATGTTTAAAAAATGCTTACCATAATTATGAATATACACAGCTTATTTGTTTTAAGAAAATGGTTATGATATTGATAAGAATTGCGTTTTCAGGATCTGTATCACAATGATGTGCAATGGAAGATTACTTGTGTATTATAAAGGCTACAAAGTTAGCAGAAAATAAGAAAAGTTGATAGATTTTTGATGTGCGAAATTATTTTGACATTTATCTTTAGCCTAAAATAAAGCATACTTTAATACAAGGTAAAGAGTTCTCTTTTCTGTAAAAATTTAATTATATGATTAAGTCGGGGAATAGCCATAATACGCAAAACTATTCAAATTGGTCAAATAATGTTAGGAAAGGAAGAAAAAAATCGAGCATAACAAAATTACTATAAGCTTTTACATTTATGATAATTATGCCAATCTATAATGGATATGAATATTTGTATAAAAGCGGGAAGAGAAATTAAAATTCAAAATAATGATGGAAAGTTCCTATTTTCTAAGAATTATCATCTTTGTTTATGATGAAAAAGCACTAGTTTTCCTCTCCAAAGTTGTTATTGATGAGCTTTTCAAGAGCATTAAGAGCATCTGTTGCTTCTGGTCCTGAAACACGAATGGTGAGGTTGCAACCGGATGAAGCCGCTAGCATCATAAGTCCCATAATTGATGATCCGCCAACAATTTTCCCGTCCTTTTCAACTTCAACAGTAACATTAAAATTGTCAACAGTTTGTACAAATTTTGCAGAAGCACGTGCATGTAACCCACGTTTATTACAGATATTGAAATGACGACTTATACATGGGAGGGTATCTTTGGAAAACATTGGTATTTTATTATCCGCTATAAAATCATACTTGGTACATTAATATATTTACGCCCTGCTTCTTGTGCTATTCTTAACGCGTCTGATAATGAAATATCAGGACATTTGCGAATAGAAATCAGTTTAATAAGCATGGGCAAATTAACACCCGCAATCATTTCAACGCGTCCTTTTTCAATAGCAGGAATAGCTATATTTGATGGTGTTCCACCGAACACATCTGTTAATATGATGACGCCATGATCCGTATCTGTATCGGTTACTGCGGCTATAATATCACCTCGGCGCTGATCTATATCGTCATCGGGATAAACGCATATTGTTGCGAACTTTTCTTGTACTCCAACAACATGTTCCACGGCATGTAAAAATTCGACAGCCAGCTCACCGTGCGTTACAAGCACGAGTCCAATCATTTACGCAAACTCCTGTTAACTAATAAGACCCAACCATAGTTGGTAGGAAAGACATTGTACAAGGCTTTATCTTGCTGCCAAGAAAAATTTGCAAAAAAAAGGCAAAAATTGTGATTTTTTTATCTTTAGAAAAAAATTAGACAGATTTTTGCCATACTTTTCTAAACAAAAATGCTTCAATAGCTTGACAAATGGCTGTACAATCGGCTTCACGAAGAGAGGGAAGTTTTAAAAGAGGAATGTGCAAATTTTCAAATTGAAAAGTTTTATTTGTGGAAAAACGTTCATATTCCGGACCGAGAAAAATAACACAATCGATAGTTGTGTGCTTTTCAAATTCTATCATATAAAGACCAACGCCACGAATCTCGATGCCGCCCTCTAAATTATCAGGAGTGTATCCGTGAAGCTTTCCATTTTCCGCACGCAACATTGTATAATCATCACTGATAAGCTTCGCTTCACGTTTTGACCACTCAGCGCGGTCAAGCAAAGAAAGGGTGATGGTTGATTTTCCTGATCCGGATGGACCTATAATTAACAGCCCCTTGCCGCCTAGTTGAAGGCAATTTGCGTGGAGTATTTCACATTTTGTTTTCATGTCTTTTACTTTGGATAAAAGATTTATTTAGCAAGCGGAAGCATGATAGTAAAACGTGCACCAGTTTTACACTTCCCAAGTGTAGGATCAATAATATTTTCGGCTGTAATTGTCCCATTATGAGCCTCGATGATTTGCCGACTAATAGAAAGGCCAAGTCCAGAGTTTTGTCCAAAAGCATCTTCATTTGGTCGATCTGTGTAAAAACGTTCAAAAATTCGTTCAATATTTTCTGAACGAATACCTGGGCCATTATCTTCAATGGTTAAAATAAGGGTTGAAGCATGGCTTTTCATAGTAATGCAAATTTTGCCACGATTCCGAGGAATAAAAGAACGCGCATTTTCAAGAAGATTTGAAATCACTTGTCCTAAACGAAGTTCATGTCCCAATACAAGATAAGCTTTTCCATGAGGACGTGGGACAATATTAAGGCTTATATCAATAGTTTGCGTATTACGATACACTTCCTGAACAGCATGAACAAGACTTTCCAAAAGTGGTGTCATATCAACAATCTCTGCGGTTTCTCGTGCAAGCTCTGCATCGAGTCGCGATGCATCAGAAATATCTGTAATCAACCGATCAAGGCGGCGCACATCATGTTGAATAATTTCCAGCAATTTTTCTTGTGCTTCTTCATTTTTAGCCAGAGGGAGCGTTTCAACAGCACTGCGTAGGGAGGTGAGAGGATTTTTTAATTCGTGGCTTACATCAGCAGCAAAACGTTCAATGGCTTCAATACGCATATAAAGGGCATTGGTCATATCACGAATAGAAGTTGAAAGGTGACCAATTTCATCTTCACGCATTGAAAAATCAGGAATTTCTACACGCTGATTATTGCCATTACGCACTCGATTAGCCGAGGCAGATAATTTACTTAATGGATGGGCAATCGTATGGGCCAAAAAGAGAGAAAGAACCAAAAGTACGCTACCTACAACGGCAAAAACTTTAAAGATAACCAGTCTTTCGCCTTTTACAATGTTATCAATATCGGAACCAGTGGTTGAAAGAAGAAGAGCTCCAACCACTGCGCGATAGCGTTGAACAGGAACGGCAACAGAAACAATTAATTGCCCTTGTCTGTTGCGTCTTTTAGCCGTAGCAAGAGATCCGTTTAATGCGCGGTACACTTCTGGATAAGCAATACCACTGGTTTTTGTTTGTTCTCTGTCAAGAGCAATACCTTTGCCATAAAATGCGTTTGAATACCATGAAGTAAGGCGATCCCACATGTTTTGTTCTGTTTTAAGTGGGGGTAAATCATAACTAAAAACTTCTCCACTAGAATAAAGAACGCGCGAATCAAGAAGGAGAGTAGCATCACGATCATAGATACGTGCTCTTGTCGTTTTAGGTGTAATAAGACGCCGTAAAAGAGGGGCAACTTGCTCAGGGTTAATAGGAAAATCCCAAGAATCGGTTGATTGAGGAGCGGGTGTAACGCTTTCACCAGTCTGTAACTCTAAGAGTTTTTGAGGGTCAATGAGGATAGAATTTGTATCTACTGTTGCAGAAGCAGCAATAGCCCCAGCAATAATTTTTCCTTGGGTACATAAACTTTTGATTTTTGCTTCAATTAAACCATCGCGAAATTGGTTAAGGTATAAAATGCCTGTAACTAAAACGGCAAGAGCAGCAATGTTTAATATAACAATGCGACGTGTGAGGCTGGAAAAAAGCAATTGTCTAAAGAGACGTTGTGTTCGAAGATGCAAACGAGCGAACATAAGAAATGGCGTTGAGGATGTACCATTAACGGTTGTTTTTTGTAAAGTTTCCAGTTGAGAATTGTCTGTCATCGATTTGATTGCCATTCAAATTTTTGCGACAAAGTAGTTTTATACCTCGTGGAAACGATAACCTACACCATAAAGTGTTTCAATCATTGCAAAATCATCATCCACTTGTTTAAACTTTTTACGCAGACGTTTAATGTGACTATCAATGGTGCGATCATCTACGTAGACTTGATCACTATAAGCAGCATCCATTAAAGCATCACGACTTTTTACAACTCCTGGTCTTTGTGCTAAGGTTTGCAGAATCAAAAATTCCGTAACGGTTAAAATAACAGGTTTATCTTTCCATGTACAGGTGTGGCGTTCTTGATCCATCACAAGATCTCCACGTTTGAGAGAAGAGGTGGAAGAAGTTCCTGTAGAAAGCGGTTGGTTACGTGCATTAGAACGGCGTAAAATAGCTTTCACGCGTTCAATAAGAAGACGTTGGGAGAAAGGTTTAGTAATAAAATCATCAGCTCCCATTTTGAGACCAAATAATTCATCAATTTCATCATCTTTAGAGGTAAGAAAAATAACTGGAAGATCAGATTTTTGACGCAAACGACGCAAAAGTTCCATCCCATCCATTCGGGGCATTTTAATATCAAAAATAGCTAAGTGTGGAGGGTGAAGTGTGAGACCCTTGAGTGCAGATGCTCCATCTGTATAGCTTTCAACCCGATATCCTTCTGTCTCAAGCGCAAAAGATAAAGATGTCAAAATATTGCGATCATCATCAACAAGTACAATCGTTTGTGTGATTGTTGGTGTATCTTTCATGGTTTCTTAGACCTTTCTATTGCTGTGGTAGCAAATTACCCACACTTATTTATATGGGAGTTCATATTTTTTTTGCAAAACAAATATGATACAAATTGTAGCAAAGTAAAAAACCTTTTGTCATTACTGTAAAATCTTGTTTTGCTTTCATAATTTATAATGTTTCTACGTCTATTAAGATCCCTTCATTTGAGAGAAAATTTTCATAAAGGCTTTTTTTATCAAGGTTTATTACAAAGTTTATTATTGTATTTGTCTCATAATTGAACAGATGTAGTTTTGATTGTTGAAGTTTAGAAAATCTGCCTATGTGTTTTAAGAGCAAAGAAAAGAATGTGGCAATATATGCACAAAAATTTGTTTCTGCTACACGAAAGGAGGTCGTAATGGGATTTTTTAATTTTATTAAAACTGTAGGGGAAAAGTTAGGTATTGGGGACCATGAACCAAAAGAAAAGGATTTTAAGAGAGCATTTGATCATTTTCAACTCGGTACAGAAAAAGTCAATATTCAAGTTGAAGACGGTAAAGCTATTTTAAGCGGTGAAGTTCCAGATAGGGAAACACTTGAAAAAGCACTGCTGGTTGTTGGCAATTCACAAGGTGTCTCTTCTGTAGATGTTGATCAATTAAAGGTTATAGATACAACGCCTAGAAAAACTTCTCGCTTTTATGAGGTTAAATCTGGTGATAATCTTTGGAAAATTGCTGAAGAGGTTTATGGAAAAGGGCAAGGTAATAAAAACACATTTATTTTTGAAGCCAATAAGCCAATGCTAAAATCTCCCGATAAAATTTATCCTGGACAAGTTTTACGTATTCCTGAAATTGACCATAGTTAATTCATCAAAGGGGATAATTTTTTACTGATGGCATAAAACAAAAAATAAAGAAGCGTAAAAAATTTCACGCTTCTTCATTTTATAAAGTGTGTATTTATAATAAAAGGAGCTTAGTGAACAGGAGAGGATTTAGAAGGTGATGGTACTTTCATAGCGTTTACAGAGAAATCAACATCAATGGTTCCTGCTTTCTCAAATGTTAATTTTGCGCTAATTTTATCACCTAACTTAAATGGTTGTGAAAGCCCCATGAACATAATATGATCACCGCCAGGCTTAAGCGTGATTTCGCCATTTCCCGGAATTTCAATGCCATTGTGCATTTTTTCCATTTTCATAATATCATTAACGACAGCCATAGAGTGTATCTCCGTTGTTTTTACTCCGTTTGTGGAAATAGAAACCAAACGGTCTGGGGTATTACTGTGATTGATAATGTAGAGATAACCGCTACCAACTCTTATACCTCTAGGTGTTTCACGTGTCCAAGGATTGAGAATTTCTATGTCGCCAAGTTTATATTGCTGAGCACCTGCTGGCAGGGTTATACCAGCAAAGAGAAGAGCACACACGATATTTATGATAACCTTTTTGTATGGATATTGTGTATGTATTATATTCTTAAAGATGAGATTTGTTATTTTCTTAATAATAGATGTCATCATTGATTTACCCTCCTTCATAAGATTCACACTTTGAATATTTTTATTTTAGCAGAGCTTTTATTTAAAATAAAAGAAAGAAATGCTAAAATGAAATTGATTTTAATATAAAAATCATAGAATTCTTGAAATTTAAAAGAAGACAGTAAGATTTACAATGACAACACACCTCTTAACGCTTCCGTGTTCATCTCATAAATAGTATTTGCAAATGGTATAAAATCTATGATGCACTACTGTTTTACTTAATGAAGATATAATACAGAACAATCATCAACCACTTTACCAATTTTTAATATTATGACAGCTCTTGGCATTTTAAAGCGTTTATACAGAGGTATTTTTATATATTTTCAAAGTTCAAAATTATACAGTTAAGAAAAAACGCTTTAGGTGAATTTAAAGCACAGATTTCAAATAGCCGCAAACAATGAGACCGTTAGAAGGAGAATTTTTGAAAGGAGATAGATAGATAATACCTTTACTGATATGAGCATTAGATATGATGACTATTTTAGTCCAAGGAAAATTTATAATATTTGTGATATAAATTATTCGCCTTTTAAAAAGCTTTTACGTGAGTATGATTTTATCAATGATGAGAAGATCAAGAGCGAGAGTGCAATCATTCTTTTATTTTTTAATTTTTATAGAAAGATATATTTTTTGAGAATTGCAAGAAAAATATATTATCCTCTCAAGTCTCTCATAAATATGGTATTTATGGGTCATTAGAGTGCCTATTTTAAAATAAATTTTTTATTTTAGAGATGTTTCTCTCATTATTCTCTTGTAGCAATAAAAGCCTGTTCTTATATACGAGGCAGCAAGGCTTGTTGCGACTTGCAGTTTATCATTATTTATATTGCTTGAAGCAATATACGGGCTTTAGGTGTTATGAGGAGCTATCTTAAAAAGATGCTTTATGAAGGTTGAGGTAGCTTGCTGAATGGAGATTATAATATGGCAAAAGTAATTGGTATTGATTTGGGGACAACGAACTCTTGTGTGGCTGTTATGGATGGCAAAAACGCAAAAGTTATTGAAAACTCAGAAGGAGCGCGAACAACACCTTCCGTTGTTGCCTTTACTGATGGGGGGGAGCGGCTTGTTGGGCAACCTGCTAAACGGCAGGCGGTGACAAATCCTGAAGGGACAGTTTTTGCAGTTAAACGTTTGATAGGGCGCCGTTTTGATGACCCTATGGTTGAAAAAGATAAAGCGCTTGTTCCTTATAAAATTGTTAAAGGTGACAATGGTGATGCATGGGTTGAAGAGGCGGGAAAGAAATATTCTCCGTCACAAATTTCAGCTATGATTTTGCAAAAGATGAAGGAAACAGCAGAATCTTATCTTGGTGAAAAAGTTGAACAAGCCGTTATTACGGTTCCTGCTTATTTTAATGATGCGCAACGTCAAGCCACGAAAGACGCAGGTAAAATTGCTGGACTTGAAGTTTTACGGATTATTAATGAGCCAACTGCTGCTGCTTTAGCTTATGGTTTGGACAAAAAGGACGGAAAAACAATAGCAGTTTACGATCTTGGTGGTGGTACATTTGATATTTCAGTCCTTGAAATTGGAGATGGCGTTTTTGAAGTTAAGTCAACCAATGGGGATACGTTTTTAGGGGGTGAAGACTTTGACATGCGCTTGGTCGGTTATTTTGCCGATGAATTCAAAAAAGAACAAGGAATTGATCTGAAAAATGATAAACTCGCTTTACAGCGCTTAAAAGAAGCGGCAGAAAAAGCAAAAATTGAGCTTTCTTCGTCACAGCAAACAGAAATCAATTTACCGTTTATCACAGCAGATCAATCAGGTCCTAAGCACTTAACAATGAAATTGACTCGGGCAAAATTTGAATCTCTCGTTGACGATTTAGTGCAGCGTACCATTGAACCTTGTAAAGCTGCGTTGAAAGATGCTGGATTAAAGGCCGGTGAGATTGACGAAGTTGTTTTAGTGGGTGGAATGACGCGTATGCCCAAGATTCAGCAAGTTGTGCAGAGCTTCTTTGGTAAGGATCCACACAAAGGCGTTAATCCTGATGAAGTGGTCGCAATGGGTGCTGCCATCCAAGGAGGTGTATTGCAAGGCGATGTCAAAGATGTATTGTTGCTAGATGTAACACCTTTATCTTTGGGTATTGAAACCTTGGGTGGGGTTTTCACACGCCTTATTGAGCGCAATACCACTATCCCGACGAAAAAATCGCAAGTTTTTTCGACAGCTGATGATAACCAGAGTGCTGTGACGATTCGTGTTTTTCAAGGTGAACGGGAAATGGCAAGTGATAATAAGTTATTGGCTCAATTTGATCTTGTTGGTATTCCTCCAGCCCCACGTGGTATACCTCAAATTGAAGTTACTTTTGATATCGATGCGAATGGTATTGTTAATGTTTCGGCCAAAGATAAGGGAACAGGTAAAGAGCATCAAATTCGTATTCAGGCATCAGGTGGTTTAAGTGATGCTGATATTGAAAAAATGGTAAAGGATGCAGAAGAGCACGCGGCTGAGGATAAAAAACGCCGTGAAGGTGTTGAAGCTAGAAATCAAGCGGAGGCTCTTATTCATTCAACTGAAAAGTCGCTCAATGAATATGGCGATAAAGTATCAGCTGAAGAAAAGGGACAGATTGAAACAGCAATATCTGATTTGAAATCTGCGCTTGAAGGCAGTGATACGGAAGAAGTAACAACAAAGATGCAAAAATTAGCAGAAGTCAGTATGAAGCTTGGACAGGCTATGTACGAAGCCTCACAAGCAGCGAGCGCTGACACTGAAACAGAGGCAAAGAATGATGATGTTGTTGATGCTGATTTTGAAGAAGTTAATGATAAGAAGAAATAGTGTCAGCATATGTGTTGATTAATTGATAAACCCGGCCTTTGAAATATAAGGCTGGGCTTTATTATTTGAGATAAGTTGCAACTTTGTTGCTAAAAATATAAATTAAAAGCAATATTATCCATAAAGATGGATGACAGAAAAATTATCAGGAATACATGATGAAGGTTGACTATTATGAAATTCTTGGCGTGACTCGCGAATGTGATGATAAAAAGTTGAAATCTGCTTTTCGTAAGTTGGCAATGCAATATCATCCTGATCGCAACGCGGGGGATAAAGAGGCAGAGCGAAAATTCAAAGAAATTGGCGAAGCCTATGAAGTTCTTAAAGATCCCCAGAAGCGTGCTGCTTATGATCGATTTGGCCATGCGGCCTTTGAAAATAGCGGTGGTCAAGGGGGAGCAAATCCCTTTGGTGGTTTTGCTGCTGGTGGTGGATTTGCGGATATTTTCGAAGACTTTTTTGGTGAGATTATGGGAGGGACACACCGTAAGCGTGGTGATAGTCGCGAACGTGGCGCAGATTTGAGTTATAATATGGAAGTGACTTTAGAAGAGGCATTTTCAGGAAAAACTGCAGAAATTAATATTCCCAGTTCCGTTACGTGTGATGTTTGTGAAGGATCAGGAGCAAGAAAAGGCTCTAAGCCGCAAGTTTGTGGAACATGTCATGGATCTGGTCGTGTGCGTGCTGCACAGGGTTTCTTTTCTATTGAGCGGACATGTCCTACATGTCATGGACGTGGTGAAACTATTACGGATCCATGCCCCAAATGTCAGGGGACACGGCGTATAGAGAAAAAACGTTCATTAAGCGTAAATGTTCCAGCTGGTATTGAAGATGGAACGCGTATTCGCCTTTCTGGTGAGGGTGATGCTGGTATTCGTGGTGGCCCCAATGGTGATCTTTATATTTTCCTTTCCATTAAACCGCATGAGTTTTTTCAGCGAGAAGGAGCAGATCTTCACTGTCGCGTTCCTATTTCAATGGTAACAGCTGCTTTAGGAGGAGAGTTTGAAGTTTCCGACCTTGATGGTGTTAAAGCACGCGTTAAGATTCCAGAAGGGACACAAAATGGACGTCAATTCCGCCTTAGAGGCAAAGGTATGCCCATGTTGCGCCGTCAGCAAGCAAGGGGTGATCTTTACATCCATATCACGATTGAGACGCCGCAGAAATTAACGCAAGAACAACGTGAATTGTTGCAAAAATTTGAGAAACTCTCAAATCATGAAAATTCACCGCAATCACATGGTTTTTTTTCACGTATGAAAGAATTTTTTGAAAATATTTCTGGTTAAAATTATGTGAATGTTCTCAGAATAATTAGAGAGAACTGTGGGAAAGTTATTTTCATTAAGCTTTCTATTGTCTCATTATCTTTGAAAAGCATTTTTTCTTGAAAAGAAAAGAGAGAGACAGCTAATTTAGGATAAACTCCTGCTGCTGATAGTTTTTATATTTCATGAGTTTTATGGATAAGTCTTATTTTTGAGTGTCTATGACATTTTAAAAAGGGCTTATCCATATAAGAACGCAATTGAGTGATTGATAATAAATATTGCCAGTGTCATGATAACTGCCTTTATGCATTCAGTATTTTTGGTGTTTATTTTTTCACTCAAAATTTCTTTTTAAAGGCTCTATAATAAAATTATAAAATAGGTAGCGGCTTGCCAAGAAACGCTAAATAAGCTGTTAGGCAATCCATCTTTTTCAAATAAAGTATCAACTTCTTATAACCGATTTTATTTTTGGCATTTTTCATAGTTTTAATCACTGCTTCCTTTAAAATAAGGGTTATTTTGTTCGGAATAGCTTTTACATGCCTCATCTTAGCTTTTAGCAGTAATCATGTCTTTTTAGATGCGGATTTAGTTTTGTATTTCTGATGTCATAAATAGTTCTTCCAGATAATAAAAAACGCTATAATCAAGTTTATTTTGTTCCAAAGAAATTGTGGAATGAGATAATGTGTGTTGAATGCTAAAGAAGACATAACAAAACACTTTTTGAGTTATTCGATGTATCTCTCTTGTGGGGAAACAGATTCGATGGAATTCACTTAATTGAATTTATTGGCATAATAAAAAGTTGGTGGGAAGATAGAGGAAGTTACCTTTAAAAAGAAAAAATAAATACAATAAAAAATAGCACAATATGCTTAGAAAACAGCACGATATATTGTTGAAATTGATTGGTGATATGGAAAGAGAAATTTACGAAATGAATCTTTTTTCATAAAATAACATAATTAAAAGAGTTAAAAATTCTACAAAACATTGAATAATTCAAGCATGTATCGCTATGCAGAAAGAAAAACTTAATGACCGATCATGAAAAATGAGAAGTTTTATAAAACCTTACGAAGAGAGTAATCTAAACAATTAAATGCTTTTACGAAGATGCTTCTGAAGAGTTATCGAAATAAAGTCACAATATATGATAATTTTGCAAAGCCTTTTTTTGATTTTACGATATAAAAAGATAAATTATGATTATAAATCAACTTATTATGATTCTCCATGAGGAGCGTTCAATTGACATTTCCTCATGTTTAATGATTGAGAAAAAGTCAAATTTTTAAAACCAAAGTTATAGTTTATTGGGATAAGCTATAAAGCAGTTGAGTGATTTCTTATCTTGGGAATATGTTAATTTTATTATTATAAGAAACTTTATTTTTATCTTACAAAATCAATGGTTGTATATATTCCTATTCATTGTTAAGTATCCATAGGGATAAACTAATGAGTTGAATGTACGGCTTAGCTTCAAAATTTTGCTTTTCAATTTTATATATAAGGTCATAAAATAATGACATTTTTTTACGTCTATTTTGTTTAATTTTTCGCTGTCAATTTTTAAAGGAAGTTTTTTGTATTTCATTTTGCTATTCCTTTTTCGTAATTTAGAGGAAAATTGACGATTTTCAGGGGAGGGGGTGGATAGAGTAAAGTTTGGTTTTATTGTTTTCACTTTTCCTAAATTTCATTAAGAGATGGTAAAAAGTGATGAGGAGGCTCTATTGATGGATGATGCTAAAAACGGTGATGTAGATGTTTTGGAAAAACAAGCAGCATTTTTATCGTCTGCTTTACCTTATATGCAAAAATATGAAAATGAAACGGTCGTGGTAAAATATGGCGGCCATGCTATGGGTGATCCTGCTTTGGGGCGAGCATTTGCGCGTGATATTGCTCTATTAAAGCAATCGGGGATCAATCCTGTTGTTGTTCATGGTGGTGGGCCTCAAATTGCTGAAATTTTAATGAAAATGGGGATTGAATCACGATTTGAAAACGGACTACGGGTAACCGATGAGCGGATCGTTGAAGTGGTTGAAATGGTTTTAGCGGGTTCCATAAATAAAGAAATTGTTGCTCTCATCAATGCTGAGGGTGAATGGGCAATAGGATTATGCGGCAAGGATGGCAATATGGTTTTTGCCGAAAAGGCTTATAAAACTGTCATTGATCCTGATTCGCATATTGAACGTGTTTTAGATTTGGGGTTTGTTGGTGAGCCTGTTGAAGTTGACCGCACATTGCTAGATCTTTTAGCATCTTCTGAAATGATACCAGTTCTTGCTCCTGTAGCTCCAGGACGCGATGGTAAAACTTATAATATCAATGCTGATATTTTTGCTGGAGCTATTGCTGGTGCATTAGAGGCTAAACGCCTTTTATTTCTCACTGATGTTCCTGGTGTTTTGGATAAACAAGGTAAACTTTTAAAAGAATTGACAGTTTCTGAAGCTGAGAAATTTATTAAAAATGGGACAATTTCAGGAGGCATGATTCCAAAAGTAGAGACTTGCATAAAAGCCCTTCAAAATGGTGTGGAAGGTGTTGTCATTTTAAATGGTAAAACTCCTCATTCTGTTTTACTAGAGCTGTTTACCGAACAGGGAGTTGGAACGCTTATTGTTTCATAAATTGTGGGGAAAATTGGAAGAGAAAGTTTTTCATGGTGAATCTAAAACAGTTTAAATATCCTTTATTAAGTAAGCCAGAATTGGCAATATTTACTGCGACAATATTGTGGGGCATTACATTTTTAGTCATTCACATTGCGGTACGCTATAGTGGTCCTCTGTTTTTTGTTGGATTTCGTTTTATTGTTGCATCTCTTATATGTGGGGTAATTTTTTGGCGTTCTATAAAAGGTATAACTGTTTATGAAGTTTTCGCTGGGATGGCAATAGGTTTAGCCATGTTTTTTGGTTATGCTTTTCAAGCAGCTGGACTTCAAACAATTATTAGTAGTCAGTCAGCTTTTATCACAGCGCTTTATGTACCGATGGTTCCAATCTTGCAATGGATTGTTTTTAAAAAACCTCCCCGTTTAGCTTGTTGGATTGGCATTATTTTCGCTTTTATTGGGCTTGTATTTATTTCAGGACAAAAGCCGGGAAATTTTGATTTTTCAAAAGGCGAAATTTTAACTTTGTTAGGCGCTTTAGCGATTGCTGGAGAAGTCATACTCATCGGAATTTTTGCGAACAAGGTTGATAGTCGGCGTGTAACCATTATTCAGTTATTTTTTAGTGGTTTTTTTTCATTTGCTTGTATGCCTTTGATGGGAGAAAGCATTCCTGAATTTTCGTGGGTTTGGTTTAATATTGGTATAGGATTGGCATTAATGAGTGCCATCATTCAATTAGCTATGAATTGGGCACAAAAGTCTATTTCCCCTACGCGTGCGACACTCATTTACGCAGGTGAACCAGTATGGGCTGGTATTGTTGGGCGTTTGGCTGGAGAACATTTATCTCCCTTAGCTTTATTGGGCGGTTTGCTTATTCTGATTGGGATCATTGTGGCTGAATTACAACCTTCACAATGGCGTAAAAAAAATAAAGCAATTAAAAAAATTGATTAGCTATACATTTTTTTATTATGATTTTATTGCATGAGCTTTTTGCTTATAGAGTTTTCATTTTTGGAGCTTTTTTAATATTCAGATGATTAAGAAGTTCTATAAATTATTCCAGTTTTTGCATACCAAATTGGAGAAATAGTATGCTTCTCTCTGTTTGTCAGATTTCTGAACCGGGCAGACAACCTTCATTGAGCCAAAACATGAGGTGATATAAAGGTAAAAATTAACGCTCATCTTTAAATTCGGCTTTAACAACTTTCAAAAACATCTACGGTAATGTTTTTGAATAATGAAAATTACGCACTGTCGCACGTTATTTCTTTTGTCCCTTAATAGAGTTACGCTTCTCACGCAAAATAGAACGCCCAAAGTATCCCCATAACGTTGTACATTAAAGCGTTTTTTAAAAGATAATTTTCTCAATATACATCATATTCATTGACGGTTTGCATGAAGTATAGAAAAACCACAGAGCATCATCATTTTACTTAAAATAAAAGGCACGAGCATTTTCTTTATCTGTTCTCAATATTACGATAGCTTTTGGCATTTGAAAGAGAGAGGTATTTTTACTCATTTCTTAAACGTTTTTATCCATACACTAGCTCTGTTTTATAATGGGGGAGCAAAAAATTTATTGATTCATTATGAGAAGATTTAAAATGAGAGAAGCTCGCGATATTCAGAGCTTTAATTTAAATTGCAAAACAATAAACGATCATTATAAATCAATGCGTTATCCAATGAATCGAAGAGGATTGGTGTGTTTTATATTTAATGGAGGAAGGAAGGAGTTATATAAAAACATCACTCAATAGAGCGTATTTCTAAAGTTTTAAAAATTGAGAAGAAACTCTCTCGATATTCATGTTATTTTATATAAGATTGCTAAAAAAGCAGATTATTGCGTACAAATAAAAAGCATTTCTTGCGAATTTTATTGCAAGCCTAAGTGATATACACGCCCATCATATAAATATGATAATACATTGATTTATAATTATAATATAGCATTATTCACATTCAATTATGACCCTGAATACCGTAAAATTTTCTCACGTCAAATCATTTTCATGTTAAATCAATCCAAATCACTTTCTTACACGTCACAAGTGAGTGGGTGGGGCCATGTGGGTAAAAACTGTAAAAGAAAAGCATATCTCTTATAAAATTTTTCAAATGTAAAGGATCGTCGCAATATTGAAGATTGGCAAAGTGTGTGATGGTGCCAGCTTACTACAGCATATGAGTTATCAAATAAGATGCGAAAAGATCATTTTAGCAGCCTTGGATTTAATTTAGCAAATAAAAGCCTCATTTTTTAGGCTATAAAAAGTTGTGTTTTGAGAGGCTTTTTAGGTTTATATTCTTTTGTAAGGAGCTGGAGCATAATTGGTCTTTGCGTTTTGTATTATTCTTTGCTAAATCGCCTTATATGACAATAGATCGTAATTATATTCGTAATTTTTCCATAGTGGCGCATATTGATCACGGCAAATCCACTTTAGCTGATCGTTTGATTCAAATAACAGGTGGGCTTGATACACGTGAGATGAAAGAACAAGTACTCGATTCCATGGATATTGAGCGTGAACGTGGAATTACTATTAAAGCACAGACGGTACGTTTACACTATAAGGCAAAGAATGGTGAAACCTATATTTTAAATCTTATGGATACACCAGGTCATGTGGATTTTGCTTATGAGGTTTCGCGTTCATTGGCAGCTTGTGAGGGTTCTCTGTTGGTGGTGGATGCAAGCCAAGGCGTAGAGGCGCAGACGTTAGCAAATGTTTATCAAGCCATTGATAATTCCCATGAGTTGGTTGTTGTTCTCAATAAAGTTGATCTTCCAGCAGCAGAACCTGAGCGAGTTAAAGAACAAATTGAAGATGTGATAGGCATTGATACATCTCAAGCAGTAGAAATATCAGCAAAAACAGGTTTGGGTGTTCCTGATGTTTTGGAGGCAATTGTTGCACAATTACCACCTCCACATACAGGCGATGTTGCAAATCCCTTGAAAGCAATGTTGGTTGATAGCTGGTATGACGCATATCTTGGTGTCATTGTTTTGGTACGGGTGATAGACGGTATTTTAAAAAAAGGCCAAACCATTCGTATGATGGGTACAGGTGCAAAATATCCAGTTGAGCGCGTTGGGGTTTTTACACCTAAAATGGTACAGGTTGATGAATTAGGACCAGGCGAGATTGGTTTTATCACTGCTTCTATCAAAGAGGTAGCAGATACACGGGTTGGGGATACGATTACTGAAGAGCGTCGTCCTTGTGAAAATGCTTTGCCTGGTTTTAAGCCGGCGCAACCGGTTGTTTTTTGTGGGCTTTTTCCAATTGATGCTGCTGATTTTGATGATTTGCGTGCAGCCATGGGCAAATTACGCTTAAATGATGCGAGTTTTTCTTTTGAAATGGAAACATCTGCGGCTTTGGGGTTTGGTTTTCGCTGTGGCTTTTTGGGACTTCTGCATCTTGAAATTATTCAAGAGCGATTAGAGCGTGAGTTTAATTTGGATTTAATTGCGACAGCACCTTCAGTTGTTTATCGCATGAATATGAATGATGGTTCTGTTAAAGAGTTACATAATCCAGCGGATATGCCTGATGTGGTTAAAATTTCTTCCATAGAAGAACCATGGATTCGGGCAACAATCATGACTCCTGATAATTATCTTGGGTCAATTTTAGAGCTATGCCAAGAGCGGCGTGGGGTACAGGTTGGTTTATCCTATGTTGGAACCCGTGCTATGGTAACGTATGATTTACCACTGAATGAAGTTGTTTTTGATTTTTATGATCGGCTAAAATCGATTTCAAAGGGTTATGCTTCTTTTGATTATCAAATGACAGATTATGCAGAAGGTGATTTAGTTAAAATGTCTATTTTGGTGAATGGAGAGCCTATTGATGCATTATCGATGCTTGTTCACCGCACGATTGCAGAAAAGCGTGGGCGTTCAATGTGCGAAAAACTGAAAGATCTTATTCCTCAGCATATGTTTCAGATTCCAGTTCAAGCGGCTATTGGTGGTAAAGTTATAGCGCGCGAAACGATTCGTGCTTTGCGTAAAGATGTAACAGCGAAATGTTACGGGGGTGATGTTACGCGTAAGCGCAAACTTTTGGAAAAGCAAAAAGAAGGCAAAAAGCGGATGCGTCAATTTGGAAAAGTAGAAATTCCACAATCGGCATTTATTCAAGCGCTCAAAATGAACAAATAATGAAAAAAGGGGTATTTTCTCTCATTGATTGCGCTTTTGCTTTTGTCGATTGGTTCAGGTGTTTAAAGAACACTTTTAAATAGAATTGCGTCGTGCTTCATGTTCTTGTGTATTGCATAATGGTATCACTTCCTCACGTAAAACAGAATGCTTTAAACAAAATACATTTATGTTGCATATTGGCGTGCTCGTTTTCGTAAATCATCACTCAATACATCAAACTCCATTTCACAACGGGGGCTATGAAAAATATAACGTAAAATACACTGTGAATGATATAAAATCCATTTGGCATTACCGCTTTTACGCGTCAGAAAGGTGCAAAGCGCACCCATCATACTTTTTTTCAGCTCAAAATATTATGACAGTCCTTATCACTTGAGAGAATTCATTAAAGGTATTTCACTCTTTTCTTGAAGTGTTTCTTACCCACACACCAACTGCGTTTATAACGTGCAAGGAAATGATAGTGATTGATTCACTATGAAAGGATTTGAAATGAGAGAATCCTTGTATTCGAGGTTATTATTCAAGTTAAAAAACGATGAAATATTCTTATGAATTAATCTTGTGTCTAAGAACGTAAAAGATCATTAATAGATGTTTTTTCTCGTGTTTTTTGATCAACGCGTTTTACAATAACAGCACAATAAAGGTTTGGGCCTGCTTCACCATTTGGTAAAGGTTTTCCGGGGAGAGAACCTGGTACAACCACTGAATAGGCTGGTACTTCACCAATAAAAATTTCACCTGTTGTACGATCAATAATCTTTGTTGATTTTCCAATAAAGACTCCCATTCCCAAAACAGCACCTTCACGGATAATACAGCCTTCAACAATTTCAGAGCGAGCACCGATAAAGCAATGATCTTCAATGATTGTTGGATTTGCTTGCAGTGGTTCTAAAACACCTCCAATACCAACACCGCCAGAAAGATGGACATGTTTACCAATTTGTGCACAAGAACCAACGGTGGTCCATGTATCAACCATTGTGCCCTCATCGATAAAAGCACCAAGATTGACAAAGGATGGCATCAATATAACATTGGGTGCAATGTAAGCAGAATGACGTACAATGGCTCCAGGAACGGAACGGAAATCAGCACTTTTAAAATCTGCCTCTTGCCAACCAGAGAATTTTGAAGGAACTTTATCCCACCAATGTGTCCCATTGATTCCACCAGTAATAATTTGCATAGGATTAAGCCGAAAAGAGAGTAAAACCGCTTTTTTCAACCATTGATGAACATGCCATTGTCCATTTTTTTGTCGTTCTGCAACACGGATTTCACCTTTATCAAGAAGGTTCAATGCATGTTCAACACTCTCACGTATTTCGCCTTTTGTGGTAGTATCGATAGAATCGCGGTCGTCAAAAGCTTTTTCGATAATAATTTCAAGTTGTGTGATATGAGTCATGACGAGAGTTCCGTTAAACAAGTTGAAAGCTTCAAGATTTATTCTCTATGAACTACGCGAAGAAATGTGTTCAGTCAATAAAACGATGAGGAAGTAGGACAGGTGCATGAAAAAAAGCTGTAAAGAAAAAAGAAAAAGGGAGCAAGAAAACTGGACACCACTTCTCCATACGAAGGATGCTCTACAACAGATCCATAAAATCTCTAATTCAGCACAAATGCGTTCGTCTACTTATCGTTTAGCCTATATCGATCAAGATTTTATGATGCGTCCAGAGCTGCGCTCACAACGTATTAGTCTTGAATTTTTAAAGCCGGAAATAACCCTTAAAGAATATGATATTCAATCAACAGTTGTTTTGTTTGGTGGTGCGCGTATTCCTGAACCTGGGCAAGCAGCGTGGGCTGCAAAAAATGAAATACAAAAGAAAAATTTGCATGCTATGTCACATTATTACGATGAAGCAAGAGAGTTTGCGCGTTTGTGCTCACTCTATTCTGCTACGACACAATATCGTGAATTTGTGGTTGTTACGGGGGGCGGACCAGGAATCATGGAGGCGGGAAATCGTGGTGCTTGTGATGTTGGTGCCCCAACGATTGGCTTGAATATTATTTTACCACATGAGCAAGAGCCTAATTCGTATGTGTCGCCGCATTTATGTTTCAATTTTCATTATTTGGGGATGCGCAAAATGCATTTTTTAGTACGAGCGAAAGCCCTAGCCATTTTCCCTGGCGGATTTGGAACTCTGGATGAACTGTTTGAGACGTTAACTTTAGTACAGACGGGGCGTATGAAACAGGTACCAATTTTATTGTTTGGCAAAGAATTTTGGAGCAATACTGTCAATTTTGAGTATCTGTCTGCACAAGGTACAATTTCTCCTACTGATATTAATTTTGTGAAATTTGTTAATACAGCAGCAGAAGCTTTTGAAGAAATTCGTTCTTTTTATAAACTGCCTTAACGACTTTTGAGATGCTCACTCTTGAAGGATCATTAATACTCTACTTTGGTTAAATAAAGTCCTGAGGGGGGGGCAACAACACCACAACGTTTACGATCTTTAGCATGAAGAGCTGTTTCGATATCTTGAGCTGTCCAACGTCCAATACCCACTTCCATGAGGCTTCCTGCGAATGAACGGATTTGATGATGAAGAAAAGAACGAGCTTGTGCATAAAGGAAAATTTCTTCACCTTCTCTTTGAATATCGAGGCGTTCAAGGGTGCGAATAGGGCTTTTGGCTTGGCAATGTGCTGAACGGAAAGTTGTAAAATCATGTTGTCCTACAAGCTTTTGCGCAGCTTCATGCATGGCTTCAGCATGAAGAGGTTTTGGTATCCACCACACGCGTTTGGCATTTAAAGCTGGTGGAGAGCGACGATTAAGTATTTTAAAAAGATAATGGCGTTTTACAGCGGAAAATCGTGCATCAAAGTCATCAGGGACATTTTCTACATTTAAGATTGAAATCGCCTCTCCCTGTTTACGTAAAAGAGCATTGAGCGCGTCACGCACAGTATGGGAGAGCCAGTTTTTTTCAAAATCAACATGCGCAACTTGTCCCGTAGCATGTACGCCCGCATCGGTTCTTCCTGCTGTTGTTATGGTCAATTGTTGTCCACTAAAGCAAAAAATTGCTTGTTCAAGAGCTCCTTGTATCGTGTGAAGTTTTGCTTGACGCTGCCAACCAGCATAATTTGAACCATCATATTCAAGAGTGAGTTTAAAACGTGGCATCTTAAAAAACAGCAGAAATATGAGCACCTCGCAAAAAGGTGGCGCACTCAAGAATTTTACCGCCAGATCTTTGGAGAGAGGTTATTTCTATCCGTCCTTGCCCACAATGGATAATCAAAGAATCTGGTTCTATCCGTCCAATTTCAAGAGAAGGACCTGTTGTTAAACGACTATCAAGAATTTTTACACGTTCTTCTCGTCCACCGATATTCATATTGCACCAGCAACTAGGAGAGGGAGAGAGCGCGCGAATATGCCTATGAATAAACTCTGCAGGTTTTGTCCAATCAATGCGGGTCTCTTCTTTTCTAATTTTGGCGGCATAGGTGATGCCTTCTTCTGATTGTGGGGTCAGTTTAAGTTGTCCTTTTTCAAGAGTTGATAAAGTCTCTACCATAAGTTCTGCGCCAATATGTGAAAGTCTGTTTGAAAGCTCAGCAGTGGTGGTGTTATCAGTAATGGGGATGGAGCGAGAAAGAGCGATAGGCCCCGTATCAAGTCCTTCATCCATTTTCATGATCATGATACCTGTTTCTTTATCACCAGCCATAATTGCTCGTTGAATAGGCGCAGCACCACGCCAACGTGGTAAGAGTGAAGCGTGGGCATTAAAACAACCAAAACGTGGCGTTTCGAGAATAGCTTTAGGTAAAAGGAGTCCATAAGCCACCACAATAGCAGCATCAACAGAAAGTGCTGCAAATTGCTCCTGTTGTTCGATTGTTTTGAGTGTTTGAGGCGTAAAGATGGGAATAGATTTCTCTTTTGCTACGGTGTGAACAGCGGAGGGGATTAATTTCAGCCCTCGACGTCCTGCTGGACGAGGGGGTTGACTATAAACAGCAACAACATCATGACCTGCATCCAATAAAGCATGTAAAATAGGAACAGAAAAATCTGGTGTTCCCATAAAACTTAATCGTAAAGCCATTACAAAACTGCTTCCTGCATGTTTTTTTCTTTTGCACGTTTTTTAAATTTTCGTATCACCATATCGCGTTTGATCTTTGAAATGTAATCAATAAAAAGGCGCCCATCTAAATGATCAATTTCATGCTGTAAGCAAGTTGCTAAGAGATCGTCTGCTTCAATTTCTGTTTGTTTTCCTTCACGGTTCTGATAGCGAACACGAAGGCGTTTAGGACGTTCAACCTCTGCAAAATAATCAGGAATAGAAAGACAGCCTTCTTTGTAAATATTACGCTCATCTGAAAGCCATAAAATTTCAGGGTTGATAATAACAAGTGGTTTTTTTTGCTCATCTTCAGAATTTCCAGAGATATCTATAACCAACATACGTAGCGGTATACCAATTTGAATAGCAGCAAGACCAACGCCCTTAGAATTATACATGGTTTCCAACATGTCATCCGCAAGTTTTTGGAGAGCTGAATCGACCTGCTCAACAGGTTTGGACACTTCCCGTAAAATTGGATCAGGTAAAGTAACTAAAGATCTCATTGGCATAAGTAGAGATTAATCAATGGTTTGTTATTGGTCAATATTGAATAACGGATTCTTGCGTTTTTTTACAATAAGAGCGTTATATTACAATTTATGTTTGATTCGTTTTTTTCCATATTCGCTGGTGATTTTTTTTCTAAACTAATGCTTTTGCTTTTATTTATACTTGTCTGTTTGGCATTTTTTATGTTGATACATTCTCATCGAAAAAAAGCATTTTTGGAAAATGAAATTGCTGAACGCGCACGTGAGGCACAAATGCAGATGGCTACCTTGTTGAAAACACAAGCTGAAATGCAAGGACGAATGCAAACGATGGCGGAAATTTTTGGTCAACGGCAGGCTGAATTGAATAAATCACTCAGTGAGCAACTCAATGGGATGACAACAAGCTTAGGCCAAACACTTCAGGTACAAACCAAATCCACTTATGAAAATTTGAATCGTTTGCAAGAGCGTTTAGCAGTGATTGATGCAGCACAAAATAATATTCAATCGCTTACGGGACAAGTTGTTCAGTTGCAGTCCATTTTAAGTAATAAGCAGACGCGTGGTACTTTCGGTCAAGGGCGGATGGAAGCAATTATTGCCGATGCCTTACCAACAAACGCTTATGCTTTTCAGGCTGTTCTTTCCAATGGAAAGCGCCCAGATTGTCTCATTCATATGCCCAATAAAGCTCCTTCTCTTGTTGTTGATGCTAAATTTCCTCTGGAAGCTTGGAATGCTATGCGTAAGGCAGAATCAGCGCAAGAGCGTCAAGAGGCAGAACGCCAATTTCGTACCGATATGGAAGTTCATATTCGTGATATTGCACAAAAATATTTGATTCCTGGAGAAACCCATGACACTGCTTTCCTTTTTGTGCCATCTGAATCGATTTTCGCAACAATTTATGAGGATTTTGAGGCATTGGTACAAAAATCCAATAGAGCCCATGTGATTATTGTTTCACCATCTTTGTTGATGCTCTCTGTCCAAGTGGTACAAACCATTATGAAAGATGCGCGGATGCGTGAACAAGCGCATTTAATTCAATCAGAAGTAGCAAAATTGATGGAAGATTTTGGACGAATGGATACGCGTGTTCGCGCACTACAGAAGCACTTTCATAAAGCAGGTGAAGATATAGAGGGAATTTTGATATCGTCTTCCAAAATCATGAAACGGGCAAATCGCATTGAAACTGTCGAATTAAAAGAAAATTACTCTGAACCAACAAAAATGACAACATTGGCTCAGTCGCAAACATTGCGTTTTGCTGATGAGGAATAAAGCAAAGCAAGCTTCTTAAATATTACAAGTTAGATCATGTTCTTTATTGATTGGTAATCATTTTTTAGTATCTCTATCTTGTTTTATTTCTTAAACGAGAGGAATAGGAATATGCGACACCTTTTGTTTTTAGGGGCACTGGTGTTTTTGCTAGAGGGATGCGCAACAACCACTCCCATTCACACAAACAATGCTTGCGTTATTTTAGCACAAAAAAATGGTTTTTTTGATAATTGGAGAAAGGCGTCTCAAAGAGCAGAAATGCGCTATGGGATTCCTATGCCTATTATTCTTGCAACCATTAAGATGGAATCGAGCTTTCGTCACAATGCACGTCCTCCACGCAAAAAACTACTTGGTTTTATTCCATGGAAGCGTCGGTCGACAGCTTATGGTTATGCTCAAGCGCTTGATAGTACATGGGCAATGTATCTTCGCTCTACAGGAAAGTCTTTTGCATGGCGTACGAATTTCGCAGATGCTGCTGATTTTGTTGCTTGGTATCATCGCCAAAGTGTTCAACGCAATGGGGTGAGGTTTGATGATGCATATAGCCTTTATTTAAATTATCATATGGGGCATGGTGCTTATGCACGTAGTGGTGGGCATGTCAGTGCTGCGCTTTCACAGACAGCACAGCGCATGGCAAGGATATCGAGGCTCTATGAACAGCAATTAAAAAGATGTGGATGGCATTAGGGAAGATTTTTGAAAATCTCAATCAGGGAATTGATGGGATAGAATTATTCGAAAGCAAAATTCCGCATGATATGATAAAATAGTGCCGTTTTTCCAATCGTTCAATGAAATAAATTGTTATTTTTTAGAATAAACTCAAGCAACAGAAAGTTTTTGCAATACACAATATATTTGAAGATACTCTCGACATTTTTACCTCCTTTGTTAAAAAAATTTATAATAGAAACTATCTTCTATTTAACGCTGGCATTTCGCATTGGGCTAAGTGCCAGCGCTTATTGAAGAAAAATTTTAAAATATAATATCATTTTTTATTTTCATTATGCGTATTACTGGCTGATTATTATATGAATATTTTCTTTGTTAAGCGTATAAAATAGCAATTAAAACAAATGCAATTCGGGCATCATAAAAAGGGTAAAATATTCAATATAAAAAAACGAGAAATGCATTAAACGAAAAAACGTTATTTTGTATAAAGAGGGCGCTACAGTCTTCAAAAGAACTAGGTGTATTTAGTATTGTATGAAATAAAACATATTCGTCCATCCAGTCCATCTTAATTGAAAAAAGTTATCTTATTGTATTGTAAAAACACTCCCGTTTATAGGATGATAAGGTATATGCAACTTTACACACAATGAATATTCAGGGTAGGGAATATTCAGAGAAAGATTTGTAACGCCTATGAAGTAACAAGTCAGTCTCCAATGTTGTGATAGCTTTTGCATTTGAGAATATTTATGAGAAGCATTTTTATTCTTTTTCTTAAATGGTTTAAGCATATTGATTTATAAAGATAATATATCGTTATTTATATTAAAGTAAGAATCTCGAATGGCGTAGGGTTTTATCGTTTCAGATCTCTTGAGGTTGAATCAATAAAACCATTGGCTTGCAGATAACAAGCACAATGGGTATGTGGATAAAAACTGTGAAAGAAAAGACTAAAAATATTTTTTTATGAACATACATTTTCAAATGTAAGAATTATCGGTAACATTGGGAATTAGCACATATAATGATGGCACCACTTTGCTCTCACACCTCGACCTTGTTTGTGACGTGCAAGGAAAAAAATAATTGATTCAATATATTATTTAAGCGTTAATATACCTTAGTATTGAGCAGGTATACGCTACTCAAGGTAGGTATTTTTTAATTGGCAGAACATCTGATCAGGCTAAAAATACTCGAAAAAAGTTCTGATTCGCAATAATTGAGAAGTATATTTTAATATTTTATTCTCTACTCTTTGTTTAAGTACTTCATATCTTTTAAAAAGATACCAGTAACCAACATATTATGATATTTGTGGAAATATTGTGGTAAAGGAAATTCAGATTTTGTCCTTTAAGACAAGGCGCAGATTAAACAGATCATTTTCTATTTCTGTGCAAAGCATAAAAAAATTATCTACTTTCATGGTTGCGACAGTAAATTTTATAATCCAACAAATGATTAAAAATGTATTATAATGTCATTAAAATGCAAGGAACAGGCGCTATTGGAATGATAATTAAATAGCACATAAACCTTTTAAATTGATGCACACATCTTTTATTATGATTGATTCCCTTGATAGAACAGTTGGTCTTTTTGGTGGAGCTAAGCGGGATCGAACCGCTGACCTCTTGCATGCCATGCAAGCGCTCTCCCAGCTGAGCTATAGCCCCTATAAAAACAAATTGTCCCAAAAAGACAGTATACAATTCCAGCTTTTCTAGAACGATCAAAATTGAAGATCAAGAAGAATTTACATTCAATAGAAAAGATGTCCTCTTTTACTTCTTTTAAGCATCGTCATCATTAGAAACACCGCCTCCGAGAATATCAGTAACGTCATCATCTTCATCGTCACCATCATGAGACAAAAATGTATCATCATCATCACCAAGATCTACATCACTATCTTCTAAATCAGGAAGATCGTCATCTTTAGAATCCACATCATCATCTTCAAGAAGCATAAAAGCAGATTTTTCAAGTGCTGTATCAAGCTCTTCAGTATCAACTTCTTCTTCATTATTTGCTTCCGCTGCTGCAACTTCAAAGTAAGAACGCGGATAAGAAATCCCTGTATAGGGCGACACAATAGGATCGCGATTTAGATCGTAAAATTTTTTTCCTGTTTCTGGATCAACACGTTTAGTTCCAAGTTCTTGTTTTGCCATAAACCGTGCCTCTTTGATTAACTATTATTCCATTAAAAGATAAATTTTATGGTGCTTAATCGAAAAATAATACCTTTGTCAAAGATAAATACACTGTTCCACAGTGATTTTTTCATGACGTCTTTTAAAGCATGTGCTAAAGGATGCACAATTTCATAAAAGTTAGATAGAATTAAATAGAATTTCCATGCAAAAAGCAATCCCTATAACCACCTATAAATCGAGTAGTCTCTCTGGAAAAATTCAAATACCAGGAGATAAATCAATCTCTCATCGCTCTCTTATATTGGGAGGATTAGCAAGTGGTGAGACATATATTCATGGATTACTTGAAAGCGCTGATGTACTCAATACAGCTGCTGCTATGCAAGCTATGGGTGCCTGTATTATTAAAAAAGAAGACTTCTGGATCATACGAGGAACAGGGAATGGTTGCCTTTTAGCTGCACAAAAACCTTTAGACTTTGGAAACGCTGGAACAGGTGCTCGTTTGGTTATGGGAATGGTTGGTCCGTATCATATGAAAACAACCTTTATTGGTGATGCTTCTCTCTCTAAACGTCCAATGGGACGTATCCTTGATCCACTGCGTCTCATGGGGGTTGAAATTGAGGCAACGCGCGACGATCACCTTCCTTTAACGCTTTATGGTCCGAAAATGGCTAATCCGATTCGTTACCGTGTTCCAATAGCTTCCTCCCAAATTAAATCAGCAATCCTGCTTGCTGGACTCAATACCGCCGGCACTACAACTGTTATTGAACCAGTTCTGACACGAGATCATACGGAAAAAATGTTAAAAGCATTCGGTGCGCAACTTGAAATAGAAAAAGATAACGAAGGTGCGCGTTTGATTCATCTTAATGGTCAACCCCATCTTACTGGACAAACGATTCATATTCCGGGTGATCCTTCTTCTGCTGCTTTTCCAATTATCGCAGCCCTTCTTATAGAAGACTCTGATATCACCATTGAAAATGTTTTGATAAATAACTCTCGAATAGGACTTATCGAAACATTGTGGGAAATGGGTGCTCAAATTGAATTTTTGAACCGACGTCAAACAGGTGGAGAGGATGTTGCTGATCTACGGATAAAATCATCGGTCCTTAGAGGCGTTACGGTGCCCAAAGAACGTGCTCCATCGATGATAGATGAATATCCTGCTTTGGCAGTAGCAGCTGCCTTTGCAGAAGGCAAAACAGTTATGCTAGGAATTGAAGAATTGCGTGTAAAAGAATCAGATCGATTGTCTGCTGTTGCTCAAGGATTAAAAATTAATTGCGTAGACTGTGAAGAAGGTCAAGATTTTCTTATTGTTTATGGAAAAGGTTCTGCCAAAGGTTTGGGGGGTGGGTATGTTGCCACACATCTTGATCATCGAATTGCTATGTGTTTTCTCATTTTTGGGCTTGTGTCAGAAAAACCTGTTACCATTGATGATAAACGAATGATCGCTACGAGCTTTCCAGAATTTATTCCTTTTATAAAACAACTTGGGGGAAAAATCGCTTGAAGCCTTTTGTTATCGCCATTGATGGACCTGCAGCCTCAGGCAAAGGAACCTTAGCACGCAAAATTGCTGCACATTATCGCCTTCGTCATCTCGATACTGGTCTTACTTATCGTAGTGTTGCTCATACGCTTTTACAACAAAATTTAGCTCTTAATGATGAAAAAAATGCTATTATTTATGCTAAAGAACTTGATTTTAATACCTTAAATCCTTCTCTTCTTTCTTCTCATGAACTTGGTGAAGCGGCTTCAAAAATAGCAATTAACCCTGCTGTACGCAAAATTCTTGTCGAAAAACAACGCAACTTTGCTAAAGTTTTGCCCGGCTGTGTGCTTGATGGGCGTGATATCGGAACGATTGTTTGTCCTGATGCCGATATCAAGTTTTATATTCTAGCCAATGTTCAAACACGCGCCAAACGCCGCTACCAAGAGATTTTAAAAAAAGGTGTTCAAGCAAATTATCATGAAATCCTAGCTCAACTTGAACAGCGCGACAGTCGCGATATAACGCGCAAACAAAGTCCACTAAAACCAGCAAAAAACGCCCACTTGCTTGATACGTCAGAATTGAGTATAGAAGCAACATTTGAAATTGCATGCAGTTTTGTTGATCCAATCATAAAAATGCATATAATTGGATAAATTCGTTAAGGTAACTTCCAGCCTAGCGCTAACTTTTTTCCTTTATTCAAGGAAAAGGCTAGGGAGTTACTTATGTTAACACTAACCTAGCGCTCATACCTTATAATACAAGGTATATATTAGGAGTTCTTATGTCACAATACAATCCCACAACAGCGGATTTTGAAGCCCTTTTAACAGAATCTTTTCAAACTAATGATCTTAATGAAGGATCTGTTGTTAAAGGTCGTGTTATTGCAATCGAAAAAGACATGGCCATTATTGATGCTGGTCTTAAAGTCGAAGGACGTATTCCTCTCAAAGAATTTGGAGCTAAAGCAAAAGATGGTTCTTTGCAAGTTGGCGATGAAGTTGAGGTTTACATTGAACGCATTGAAAATGCGATGGGTGAAGCTGTTTTATCGCGTGAAAAAGCACGGCGCGAAGAAAGTTGGGTCCGTTTGGAGGAAAAATTCAATGCTGGTGCACGCGTTGATGGAGTGATCTTTAGCCAAGTAAAAGGTGGTTTTACAGTTGATCTTGATGGTGCCGTTGCTTTCTTGCCTCGCAGCCAAGTTGATATTCGTCCCATTCGTGATGTTTCACCCCTCATGCATAATTCACAGTCCTTTGAAATTTTGAAGATGGATCGTCGTCGTGGCAATATTGTGGTCTCACGCCGCACTGTTTTAGAAGAAAGTCGCGCTGAGCAACGTTCAGAAATCGTACAAAATCTTGAAGAAAATCAAATCGTTGAAGGTGTGGTGAAAAATATTACAGATTATGGTGCCTTTGTTGATCTTGGTGGGATTGATGGTCTCTTGCACGTTACAGATATGGCATGGCGGCGTGTTAATCACCCATCTGAAGTGCTCACAATTGGCCAAACGATTAAAGTGCAGATTATTCGCATTAATCAAGATACGCACCGTATTTCTCTTGGAATGAAACAGCTTGAAAGTGATCCTTGGGAAAGCATCAGTGTCCGGTATCCGATTGGTAAAAAAATTACGGGTGCTGTTACCAACATTACTGATTACGGTGGTTTTGTTGAAATTGAACCAGGAATCGAAGGGCTGATCCATGTTTCTGAAATGAGCTGGACAAAGAAAAATGTTCATCCTGGAAAAATTCTGTCTACATCACAAGAAGTAGAAGTGGTTGTTCTTGAGATTGATCCTTCTAAACGGCGTATTTCTCTTGGCTTAAAACAAACATTTGAAAATCCATGGGAAGCTTTTGCCAATAAATTTCCTGTCAATTCGCAAATTGAAGGAGAGGTTAAAAATAAAACAGAATTTGGTCTGTTTATTGGGCTTGAAGGCGATGTTGACGGTATGGTTCATTTGTCTGATCTTGATTGGAACCGTCCTGGTGAACAAGTTATTGATACTTATAATAAAGGCGATATCGTTAAGGCTGTGGTCCTTGATGTTGACATTGAAAAAGAGCGCATTTCTCTTGGAATTAAGCAGCTTTCCAGCGATAAAGTTGGAGAAGCAGCTGCTTCTGGCGAATTGCGAAAAGGTGCAGTTGTAACATGCGAAGTGATTGCTGTTAACGACAATGACATTGGTGTGAAATTGATTGACCACAACCTTGAGACAACCATTCGGCGTGCTGATCTTGCGCGTGATCGTGATGAGCAACGTCCTGAGCGTTTCGCAATTGGGCAAAAGGTTGATGCTCGCATCACAGCATTTGATAAAAAAACACGTAAAATTTCAGTATCGATTAAAGCTTTAGAAATTGCAGAGGAAAAAGAAGCTGTTGCACAATATGGTTCTACAGATTCAGGTGCTTCTCTTGGTGATATTCTGGGTGCAGCTTTGAAAAAACAAGAACAAGATTAATCATCAATCATTAAAGTTGGTGTTATTATTAAGGTCACTCATTAGGAGTGACCTTTTTATTTTATAAAAAAATTGTCTGCTTATTTTTTAATTATTGAAACAAAAATTATAAATGCTTGCAAATAAAAACAAAAAGTTTGTTTTTTGTCTAACAACGGTTCACTATTCAGATAAAATGCTTACAATTTAAATAAAAAACGATGTAATTAAATAACAATGGGACATGGCGTGCATAATACCCTTCATAAAATACTTTTTTCTCAAAAAGAGAAAAAAGATCATTTTATTAATACGGATTTTCCTCTTCGTGCAATCTATAAGGTACAGGAAGATCTTTATAACTTAGGGCATGATATAGCTTCTGGTAAAGAAATTTTACTCCCTGAATATGAAGGAGTAGGAGATTTTCGCAAGAGATTGAATGAAAATGCTAAACTTATTCTTCATGCCTTTCATACCAGTGATTTTGCTGCCCGAAATGATGAAACCATCGCACCATCTGCTCAATGGCTCATTGATAATCATTACACCATTGATAAAACCATACAAAAGCTACGTCGTAATCTACCCAAGTCCTTCATAAAGCAACTTCCTCTTTCTACACACAAAGCCGGCATACCACGAATTTTTGCTTTAACTTGGCTTTATATTGCGCATACCGATAGCAGCTTTTCACAAGAAACACTCACTGCTATGACCAACGGATTTCAAGAAGTTTGTGCGCTCACAATTGGTGAATTGTGGGCTCTTCCTTCAGTTATGCAAATGCTGCTCATTGAAAATGTCCGTCGTCTTTCAGTACGTATCGAAAAAGCGCGACATATGCGCCATCTTGCTAGTCAAGTAGCTGATAAAATTTCTCTTGTAGAAAATAAAACAAATCCACACTCTCTTTTTACGCAGTATAAACCATTTACTGTTGATCCAACTTTTTCAGCACATTTATTCTATCGCCTGCGCAGTGCATCTGTCGATTCAACCGTAGCATTAACTTGGCTTGAAAAGCAATTGAAAAGCCAAGGTAGTAGCTTAGAGATTGCAACAGCTGATGAACATACCCGACAAGCAGCAGATGGTGTGACCATGGGAAATATTATCCGTGCTCTTAAAGCTATAGATGATGTTGATTGGACAGCATGGTTTGAAACAGTGAGTTGTGTTGATTCTATTTTGCGTAAAAATAGTGATTTTTCTGAAATTGATGCTCACTCACGCAATATTTATCGACAAGTCATTGAAAAAGTTTCTCGCTTTTCGCCTCTTAGTGAACTGGAAGTTGCACATAAAGTTGTAGAAATGGCAAATTCCACTTCTAAAGATATGCCTCATCATTCTTGTGTGGGGTGGTACCTTGTTGATGATGGTCGTGGCATATTTGAAAAGGCTTGTGGGTATATTCCGCCCTTTCTCATAAAATGGACACGCGCTTCCTGTTGCTCAAAATTGAGAGTCATCGCCGTTCCTATCTCTTTTCTGACGCTTGCTCTTTTGCTGGTAATTTACGCCCTTTTACAAATATCTGGCATGACACAATGGATATCTTTTTGCTTTACTGTATTGGCGCTTTTTCCTGCTATGGATGCTGCTTTTGCTTTATTTAACACTGTTGTTTCGTGGTTTGTCCCATCAAAACAACTCATTGGTTATGAATATAAAGAAGGTATTCCAAAACATGCACGGACAATGGTTATTGTACCTACTTTGATGACATCACGCGATGATATTGATGAACAAGTGCGCAATCTTGAAGTGCACTATCTTTCCAATCCTAAAGGTGCCATTCATTTTGCACTCATTACAGATTGGGTGGATGCTCCATTGAGAGAAACGCAAGATGATCTTGATTTATTGCACTATGCGCAAAAGAGTATTGATAAACTCAATAGTCGTTATCATCGTGATGAACTTCCGCTTTTTTTCCTTTTACATCGCCGACGCCTTTATAATACAAGCGAAAAATGTTGGATGGGATGGGAACGAAAGCGAGGAAAACTTCATGAACTTAATCGGCTCTTAAGAGGCGATAAAAATACAAGCTTTTATCCTCCCAATCCACATCTTCCTATGGATTGCCGTTTTGTTATGACGCTGGATTGTGATACACGTCTTACTCCAGAGAGCGTCGCGAAACTTGTTGGAAAGCTTAACCATCCACTCAATTATCCCGTTTTTGATCCACAAAGTGGAAAGGTTGTAAAGGGCTATAGTATTTTACAACCACGCATTATTCCTTCTCTTACAACAGGAAAAAAAACATCAATTCTCCAACGGGTTTTTTCTATAAACCGTGGCATTGATCCTTATGTTTTTGCTGTTTCTGATACTTATCAAGATCTTTTAGGAGAAGGCACCTTTATCGGTAAAGGTCTTTATAATATTGATGCATTTGAACAAGCGCTTGATGGCAAAATTAAAGAAAATACTATTCTTAGCCATGATCTCTTAGAGGGAGGTTATGCTCGTACTGCTCTGGTAAGTAGCATAGAAGTCATTGAAGACTATCCAACTGCTTATAATATTGATGTTATGCGTTATCATCGTTGGGTCCGCGGTGATTGGCAGCTTTTGCCTTATCTTTTTCCCCACCGTCAAATAAGTTCCGTGACGCGTTGGAAAATGCAGGATAATTTACGTCGTTCTCTCACTCCACTTATGTGGTTAATCGCAGCATTTGCAGGATGGGCTTTTTTGTCTTTAAAGAGTGCAATCGTCTGGCAACTATTCTTGTTGTTTAGCTCCTTCATTTCACCCATTCTATGTGTATTAAAAACGCTTGTCTCATCCAATATAGATCATTCTTTGCGTGGACATTTTCAATTAATTTGGAACAAAATTGCTCTTACAAGCGCTGATATATTTCTTAAAACGACGTTTCTTGCTCATTCGGCGTATTTTATGACCGATGCGATTATTCGTACACTCTATCGTATGACGATTTCAAAACAGCATCTTCTTGAATGGAAAACTTCTGCCGCAACAAAATCAATACCCAATAGTTTGCGTTTCTATGTTTTTACAATGGCACCAGCATCGCTTATTGGTATTCTTACTATAGCACTCCCTCTTTTTTCTGATAGTTTTGCAAGCTTGGTTGCTTTGCCTTTTGGGATAGCATGGTTTTTTTCACCCTTCATTGCTTGGATTGTGAGTCAACCTTCAACCTTTCAAGATAGCCTTGATCTTTCTTCAAAAGATGAAAAAAAACTCCGCTCTATTGCACGGCGGACATGGCTTTATTATACAACCTTTGTCAATGCACAAAACAACCATCTGCCTCCCGATAATTTTCAAGAAGATCCTGAACCTCTTGTTGCTCAACGTACATCGCCTACGAATATTGGGGTTTATCTCCTTTCTATTATTGCAGCACGTGATTTTGGCTGGATTGGTTTTGAAGAGACCATCAACCGTATTGAATGTACATTACGCTCTCTTACAAAAATGGAAAAGTTTCGTGGTCATCTCTATAATTGGTATGAAACGGATACACTCAGGCCTCTTTTACCTACTTATGTATCAACCGTTGATTCAGGAAATCTTGCCGGTCATTTGGTAACACTCTCTTCTGCTTTAAGTGAATGGGCTGAAAAACCGCTTCTTTTTTTCCAAAGTGATCGAGAAGGCTTATCGGATGTTCTTGCTATTCTTGAAGAAACTGTCAGAGAAATTCCAGATCATCAACCCAGTTTACGCTCTTTACGCCAAAAAATCGAAGAAAACATCACTCGTTTTCATGATTCTATCTTCACTTTTATAGAACAAGAAAATACGATTCCTTCTCACATCATAGATCTTTCACTTGCAGCCCATGATATTGTGCACTTAGTCGGTGAACTTGACCACAAAATTCAAACGATAGAATCTGCTCGTGCGCTTTCTTGGGCTAAATGCCTTATCGACACCTGTAACGCTCATCATCATGATGCGACTGCTCATTGTGATACTGAAAAATTATGTAAAAAACTAAACAGGTTGGCTATAGCGGCACGGCAAATAGCCTTTGATATGAAATTTGACTTTTTAGAACAGCCTAAACGGCACCTTTTATCCATTGGATATCGTGTTCAAGAAAACAAACTCGATGAAAATTGTTATGACCTACTTGCTTCAGAAGCACGTCTTGCAAGCTTTTTTGCCATCGCAAAAGGAGATATAAAACTTAAACATTGGTTTCGTCTTGGTCGACTTCTCATCCCCATAGGTGGGAAAGGTGCACTCTTATCATGGTCTGGATCAATGTTTGAATATCTTATGCCATCTCTCGTAATGCATGAACCTTTAGGGTCTCTCTTAGATCAAACAAATCGATTGATTATTCGTTGTCAAATACAATATGCCCATAAACGGGAATTGCCATGGGGTATTTCAGAAGCCGCATTTAATGCTCGCGATCATTTAATGAATTACCAATACGCTCATTTTGGTGTTCCAAACCTCGGACTCCAACGTGGTCTTTCACGCAATGCTGTCATTGCTCCCTATGCCAGCCTTCTAGCGGCACAATATGCTCCTGCTTGCGCTGTCGCTAATTTAAAACGACTCCGTGATCTTGGAGCTTTAGGAACATATGGTTATTATGACTCTGTTGATTTTACTCCAACACGCGTGAAAACAGGGGAAAAATACGCCATTGTACGCAATTATTATGCGCACCATCATGGCATGTCTATCCTTGCTCTTAACAATGTTATTTTTCAAGGGCGAATGCGTGATCGTTTTCACCGTGATCCCGTTATTGAAGCAACACAATTGCTCTTACAGGAAAGAGCGCCTCATCTCATTCCTATTATTCATACCAAAGCTGTTAATCGTATGCGCAATAAGTCTCAAGCATTTGACGCAGCCCCTTTGCGCATTATTACAAACCCGTTACTCAAGCCACGAGCAACTTTACTTTTGTCTAATGGCTTTTATTCTACCATGTTAACAGCGAACGGTTCTGGTTACAGCCGTTGGCACGATTATGCGATTACGCGCTTTATTCCTGATGCAACAGAAGATCAACAAGGTACTTTATTCTTCTTACGTGATACGCATAGTGGACGGTGGTGGTCTGTTACTGGTGAGCCAACACGTGTTATTGAAGAAGAAGCTGTCAGCATTTTTACAGATGAAAAGGCTGAATATACAAAAATGGTTGATGGTATTAAATCAACACTTGAATGTCTTATTACATCTGAAGGATGTGGCGAAGGGAGACGTATTCAACTGATGAATACGACAAATAAAGACCGACTCATTGAAGTGACTTCTTATGGTGAATTAGCGCTTGCCACGATGGATACAGACCAAGTTCATCCTGTTTTTTCCCGTATGTTTATAGAGACAGAAATTACTGAAGAAGGTAAAACAATTTTTGCCAAAAGGCGCAAACGCTCGCCTAGTGATCCTGAAACCTATGTTACCCATTTTGTTTCTAGTACAACAGATATTCTCCAAGAGACAGAAGCTGAAACAGATCGCTCTCTGTTTATTGGTCGGGGGCGATCTATTCATCGTCCCGCTGCATTTGACCAAAATACTCGTTTTAGTAACAGTCAAGGTTGTGTTCTTGACCCTGTTATGTCATTGCGATGCCGTATAAAAATTTCAGCCCATGAAAAAGCAGAACTTATTTTTTGGACTTTTGCTGCTCATACAAAAGAAGCGCTAAATAATCATATTAAACATTATCGACAACCTGATATGTTTCAAAAAGAACTTTCAATGGCATGGACGCACTCACAAGTCGCACTGTATCAGAGCGGAACCCAGCTTAAAGAAGCTATTATCTATCAAAAATATGCAACACCGCTTATCTATCCAGACCGCACATGGCGTCTTCCTTCTGAAATATTAGCAAAAACGCTAGGAAAACAGTCTGATCTTTGGCCCATGTCTATCTCAGGAGACAATCCACTCTGTCTTCTTAGGTTAAATAACGAGGGAAATATAGCTGTACTGCGCGAGCTCCTTAAAGCACACGAATATTGGCGTATGCGTGGACTCATTGTTGATTTGGTCATTCTTAATGAACAAACATTTTCCTATATACAAAGTACACAACGCGCTCTTGAGTGGGTCTGTGAATCTTATTATCACCACACGCAAAAAACAGATGAACGCCAACATATTTTCATGCTTCGACGCGATCAAATGAGTGAACAGAGTTTTAAAACGCTTCTTGCATCAGCGCGTATCGTTCTTGATGCCCAAAATGGCTCTTTATCTGAACAACTTAAACGGCTTGATGAGAATGATTTTAATCTCACAATTCATAAAAATTATCAAGAATCTTATGATCAATTAGACTTGCCAAGATATAACGAAGGACAGCAATTTACAACACAAATTGAACAAAATCTTTTTTCTTCCATTGGTCTTATTAGCCAACAAAAACCATCCTCTTTTCTCCCAAATGGAGAAGATCTAAGATATTGGAATGGTTACGGTGGTTTTAATCAGCATAATCATTATGTAATACGTCTTCATGGACGTACCAATACACCGCATCCGTGGATTAATGTCATTGCTAATCACAGGTTTGGTTTTCATGTCTCTGCTGAAGGTGCAATTTTTACTTGGGCTAACAATAGCCGCGATTATCAACTAACTCCTTGGGCGAATGATCCAACGTCTAACCGACCAGGAGAAGCACTTTATTTGGTTGATCGCCAGTCTTTAAAACGTTTCTCACCCGTTTCTACTGTTGAATGTGACGAAAATATTGTCTATGAGGCGTGTCATGGGTTTGGATTCTCAACTTTTAAATCAACACATTCAGAAATCGCATTAGAACTGACCCATACACTTGATCCTGAAAAACCTATTCGCTTTTCACGTCTTATCCTTACGAATGAAGGGAAAAAACCACGCAGTTTACGCCTTTATAATTATGTTGAATGGGTTTTGGGAAATGTCCGTACAAAATATGCCCCCTTTATTGTTTCCTCTTATGAGGCTAGATGGGGTGCACATTTTATTCAAAATCCCTATCACATCGAGAAATATCAACAAGTTACATTTTTATCAGCCTCCGAAATGCCAACCAGCACGACGACCAATCGCGCTGAATTTATCGGTGCAACGGGAACCGTAACACGTCCAAATGCGATCCGTAAAGCCGCTGCTCTTTCAAATACCATTGAAGCAGGATGTGATCCTTGTTCAGCATTCGCCTATGATATTGATCTTTTGCCAGGGCAAACAAAAGAAATCATCTTCTATCTTGGCAGTGCTGAAAATAGGCAAGAAGCTGAAAAACTACTTGATCAAGCACGTGCAAGCGATTTTGAAATTCTGCTCACAAAACAAAAACAACAATGGAGTGATTTTGTTTCTCCTTTCCAAATCAAAACACCTGACTCTTCTTTTAATCTTATGGTCAACCATTGGCTTCCCTATCAAATTTATGCATGCCGCATCATGGCACGCGCAGGCTTTTACCAAGCGAGTGGTGCATTTGGCTTTCGTGACCAGTTACAAGATAGCTTGTCTTTGTTATTGCTGGAACCACAGTTGGCCCATGACCAATTGTTAAATGCAGCAGCGCACCAATTTCTTGAAGGGGATGTGCAACATTGGTGGTTGCCTGATACAAATGCTGGTGTTCGTACATACATTTCTGATGATATCGTTTGGCTTGCATATGCAACAGCTCTTTATGTCACTACCACTGGTGACGACGCTTTTCTTGATACGCTCATTCCTTTTATTGAAGGTGATGTTCTCAAAAGTGGGCAACAGGATGCTTATTTTCAACCCACCCAATCCCCAAAGGTTGCAACAGTTTATGAACATTGTGTTTTAGCTTTAGACCTTGCCATTAAACGCTGCGGACCACATGGTCTCCCTCTTATTTTAGGTGGGGATTGGAATGATGGCATGAATTTGGTCGGTGTGGAAGGAAAAGGCGAAAGCATTTGGTTAGGATGGTTTCTTGGGTACACATTACAAACATTTATTTCTTTAGCCAAAAAACGTGGTGATAATAGCCATATGCAAATATGGAGTACGTACCTTGAACATTTAACAAAATCCCTAGAGAAAAACGGTTGGGATGGTGCTTGGTATCGACGTGGTTATTTTGATGATGGAACACCTCTTGGCTCTAAAATCAATGATGAATGTCAAATTGATACCATTGCTCAATCTTGGGCTGTCATTTCTCAAATGGCATCGCCTGAACGTCAAAAACAAGCAATGACATCAATGCTAAAGCATCTCTATGATAAAAAAGGCGGACTCATTCGCCTTTTTTGGCCGCCTTTTGATAAAAGTACGCTCGAGCCTGGTTATATAAAAGGTTATCCTCCAGGAATTCGAGAAAATGGTGGTCAATACACGCATGGTGCCATTTGGAGTATTTTTGCGTTGGCTGAAATGGAACAAAACGATAAAGCTTATGCTTTATTTTCTATGATAAACCCAATTACCCATGGACAAGATCCTGAAATTTATCGTGTTGAACCTTATGTGATGGCTGCAGATATTTATGCTGTTGAACCACGATGTGGTCAAGGCGGTTGGACTTGGTATACAGGTTCAGCCGGTTGGTTTTATCGCGCCGCAACACAAGCTATTCTTGGAATACAGCGTCAGGGAGACCTATTATTTTTGCAGCCACATTTACCCTCTATTTGGCCAAAATATGAAGCAACAATGAAGTTTTATGATGCCGTTTATAGCATTAAAGTAAAATGGGGACCTAAAAATATGCTCTATGTTAATAGCAAAGAATATACCGAAGTTCATACAGGGATAAAGTTACAAAAAACAGGTCAGCATGAAATTATGCGTATTGTCAAATCTTAAAGATGAAAGATGGAAAAAGAGAGTAGGCTTTTTATTCTTGCCCAAAACTGTAGAGTTGTTATATTGCACCGTCTATATTAGCCGTGTTGGTGCATAATATTTTAGATTTTATGAAAATGAAAGAAAAAGGTTATGAATCATCCGGATATTGCTAGACGTGTTTACAATCACACTTGGAAGCTTGATCCCATTATTCGCTCACTTCTTGATACGGATTTTTATAAGCTTCTTATGGTGCAGATGATTTGGGGGTTATACCCTAATGTTAATGTTACTTTTTCCCTCATAAATCGCTCTAAAACAATACGTCTTGCCGATGATATTGATGAGAGTGAATTACGTGCTCAACTTGATCATGCTCTTAGTTTGCGCTTTACAAAAAAAGAAATGATCTGGCTTGCTGGTAATACATTTTATGGACGCAAACAAATTTTTGAACCGGATTTTCTTCAGTGGCTTGAGAATTTTCAACTCCCAGAATATGAACTCACCCGCAAAGATGGCCAATATATCCTTCATTTTCATGGACCCTGGGCCCATAGTTCCATGTGGGAAATTCCTGCCCTTGCTATTATTAGTGAATTACGTTCACGTGCTGCTCTCAAAAAACTAGATCGTTTTGCGCTTGATGTACTTTATGCGCGTGCTAAAGCAAAAATGTGGAGTAAAGTTGAACGTCTCAAAAAATTGCCTGATATTAAAATATCTGACTTTGGGACAAGGCGCCGCCATTCTTTTTTATGGCAGCGCTGGTGTGTGGAAGCATTAAAAGAAGGCATTGGTCATTCTTTTACTGGAACTTCTAATGTTCTTCTTGCCATGGATACGGATTTAGAAGCTCTTGGAACCAATGCACACGAATTGCCTATGGTTATTGCGGCTCTCAGCAACAACGATGATGAATTACGCAGAGCTCCGTATCAAGTCTTGCAAGATTGGAATCGTTATTATGGTGGAAATCTTCTCATTGTTTTACCTGATACCTTTGGTACAGAAGAATTTTTACGCAATGCACCAGATTGGGTCGCTGATTGGACGGGTTTCAGACCCGATAGTGCGCCCCCTATTGAAGGTGGTGAACGTATTATTCAATGGTGGAAAGAAAAAGGAAAAGATCCACGCAAAAAACTTTTAATTTTTTCTGATGCTCTTGATGTCAATACAATTGAAAAAACCTATCATCATTTCCATGGTAAAGTGCGCATGAGTTTTGGATGGGGCACGGATCTTACCAATGATTTTACAGGCTGTGCACCTCAGGAAATCGAAACTCTTGATGCTCTTTCCCTTGTTTGTAAGGTGACCTATGCCAATGGTCGACCAGCCGTAAAACTTTCAGATAATCCTGAAAAAACGATCGGTGATTCAAAAGAAGTACAACGTTATCTCAATTTTTTTGGTAATAAAAAGCGAATTGCTAGACCTATAAAGACATAGTTTCCGGTTCTTTAAAACAAGTATATTGATCCATCATATTGTTTATAAGATTGATTTTTGTCCTACTCTAAGGACGAGGATTCTTAACCTTTGCTGGTCTGTAAACAGTTCGGCTGTTTTTGAGCAGATTCTACTTGGCCTACCACGCATACGCTTCACTTACATAAGGCGCGATAGATAAGACTTAAAAATATTTACGACGCATTAAAAAAATACTTAACGAGCCAAGGAAGTTTAACCAAGGAGATTTTCTCATTTTAACCCTGTTAAATCAAGCACACTCATCTCCTTGCATGTATGAAGGTTTTCAAGTTCTAAGGGTTATTGTTGTAGTTTGACAGTAGGTTTTATACTAAGTGGGAAGAGGTTGGATTAAGTAGGAATACGTGGTAATTTGTTGTTTTTATGTACAATTTTGACCATTCAATGCGCGTTTTATCAAAATAGATTTTGACACCTAAAATTGCAAAAATTACCGAAAATCAGAAAAAAGTGCGTTTCCATAAGTAAAAATGAGAAAAGGCTTTCAAAACCCTTTGAGAACATCTTTAAACTCTTTGAAAAAAATAAATTGGTACAAAATCTAGTGTCAAAATATACAAAACCAGATGACAAGCTATAATTGTAGCATTAGGAATTACTAAGGCAACATTGGAGGATGACAAATAGCATGGTGACTATTGGTGTGCATTTTGAAAGGCAAGGATGATGGTGCTCAAATAGATTTTATACACGTTACAATGAGATTTTACTTTATCCATGTATGGTCTGCTATTATGAAATGAGTAAAGCGTTGAGAGATGTTTCATTAAAATAAATGTGTAAATAACATGATTTGGGAGACCTTTTGTTTTACGTGAGGGGCATGACTTTATTAAAAAACAGAGAATGCAATAATATTTTTATTTCGAATAAGCTTTATACAAAGACAGAGAAATTATTTATTCGCATATTATAATAAGAATGCGTGTATATATAAAACCATTTGAAAAACTCTGTTGTTTCTTATGAATTATTCTTAAGTTAATAACAGATGTAACATTAAAGATTGATATAATAGACCGGCTTCTTAACTGTATAAGTATAAAAATGATGGTGTTTAGTAAGCTTTGTATTATATCCTCATTAAGAGATATGAAAACAAACGAAATGTCTTTTAGAAAGAAATGACTATCATATCAATGACTTTTTAATGATGTATATGTAGAGATTCATACAAACATGCTTTACAAAAATAATGACTCTCTTCCATGAATGTGATTTATCATTGTTTACCAAGTGAGAACATTTTGAGTGTTCATAAAAATTATTTCACAAACATATTATTAATTAATTGCGTTCAAAAAGCTTGCTATTTCATATGCATTTTGGAAATGGAGAGCTTATATTCAAAACTTAAAAGTTCTCATAGTTTTTACAAATAAGTTGAAGCTAAAAAGAGTATCCCATAAAGCCTTTTTTATCATTAGGAAGATGGACGTGTTACAATATAAATGGCAATCAGCAATAATATAACCGCAACAAGTAAAGAAATCCACAAAGGAGGGTGTAGCATTACAAAAAAGGATAAAAATCCTCCTGTCATACTCATCATTGCAAAAACTTTAACGAATGGAGAGATTGCTTTTTTTTCTTCCCATCGCTTAATAGGGGGACCAAAAATACGATGATTATTCAACCATTGATGAAAACGTGGAGAAGAACGCGTAAAACACCATGAGGCAACCAATAAAAAAGGCACAGTTGGCATAATAGGTAATACGACACCGATAATACCTAATATAACCATCGCCCACCCTGCTATATAATAGCAGATACGTAAAGGGTGCGATATCTTCAAATCTTTTTTCATTTTCTCGTACTATTTTCCTCTACGCAAAACCCTATACAAAAACATTGTATCTGTTTTTTTCTGTTTACATGTCTGAGTGCACAATTACGCTCTACCCCTTCATGCGTAAGTGTCTTTGCTGTTATAAGTTCCTTGAAAATACCGAATAGCTTACACAATATTATAATCATTTTAAATGATTTCAAGAAAAGAGGAGAGATTTTAGAAAAACAAAAAAATAAAAAGGCTGCAGAAGAAATCAATGCAGCCTCTTAATTAAAATGCAGTGTTGGGGGGGAGAAAATCTACTGCATTCACCTGCTAGATATTAGGAGGAAAAATAATCTAGCACCCCAGACTCTAATTAAAATAAAAATGAGAAACAATATATAAAAATGCATGGCTGATATGCATGAATTTTAACACTTTCAAGTCTCTTGAACTGTGTTTCGACGAAAGAAAATCATCATGAAAATAGCCATAAAAATCAACGTCAAGATCAACACAATTGTGGAAGCAGAATCAGAGCCGATAAATAAGCTGAGATAAATCCCTAAAAAACCAGAAAAAGCTGCAACAAGTATCGCGATCATTAACATAAAAGAAAACCGCTTTGTGACAAGATAGGCAATTGCTCCTGGTGCTATCAGTAAAGAAATAACGAGTACGATACCTACAGCTTTCAAAGCCGCAACAATTGTAAGAGAAATCATCGTTAGCAGGGTATAGTGGAGTAGAGATATTGGTAACCCCATTGCACGTCCTTGAACTGTGTCAAAAATATACAGCATAAAGTCGCGCCATTTTGCTGCTAAAATAAAAGTGACAACAGCAGAAATGATTGCCGTCTGCGTTATATCAAGCCAGTTAACACCCAAGAGATTACCAAATAGAATATGATTCAAATCTAAGCTACTATAAATAGACGTGGCTAAAACAAGCCCCAAACCAAACATTGAAGAAAAGACCACACCCATCACCGTGTCCTGTTTGATACGGCTATTGCTCCCTAAAAAACCCGTTAATAGTGCACACACCATTCCTGCAACAAAAGCACCGCAAGTAATCAAAGTCATTGTAATATTCTCTGGACGCATATGCTGAAACCAAGCAAATGGCAAAGAAGTTAAAAATGCGATTACCCATGGTGTTGTCATATAACCAACAACAACACCTGGAAAAACTGCATGAGAAATGGCATCGCCTAACAGCGCCCATCCTTTCAAAATAAGAAAACAGGAAAGCATCGCCATGGGAATAGAAAGAATCATGACAATAAGCATACCCTTAAGCATAAAAGAAAACTGAAACGGAAGCAGTAATTGATCAATCATGATAATATTACACCCTTTTTTGCCGCATTTATGCGTAAGCGCGCAGCAATAAACCCATGTTTAGGAGCAAAAATAAAAGCCAAAACAAATAAAGATGCTTGAAAAAGCACTACAACCCCCCCCGTTTGTGCATTCAAAAAATAACTCACATAAACACCCAAGACACTTGTGAAGGTTCCAATTACAACTGCAATAACCAAGATGTTCACGAAACGATCACTTAAAAGATAGGCCGTTGCCCCAGGTGTCACAACAAGACAAATGACTAAGAATGCTCCAACGGTTTGCATCGCAGCAACAGTACAAGCGGCAAGCAATGTGAAAAAGAGAATCTTTAAAAATTTTACGTTTAATCCAATGGCATGCGCATGCGTTTCATCAAATAATGACACAAGAAGATCTTTCCATTTCAAAAGCAATATAAGCAACGAAACAAAGCCGATAAAAGCCAATTGTAGAATATCTGTTGAACTCACTGCTAAAATATTTCCCAAAACAATCGTATCAATATTAACAGCCATTGGTTTTAATGATTTGAGAAACAACCCAAAGGCAAAAAAGGAAGAAAAAATGAGCCCAATAATGGTATCTTCTTTAAGCTTTGTCCGGTGGTTAAAAAAGAGCATTGCTGCTGCTGCAAGACCACCAGAAAAAAAAGCGCCGAGTGAAAAAGGTAACCCTAAAAGGTAAGCTCCTGCTACACCAGGAACAATCGAATGGGAAAGTGCATCACCAATCAATGACCAACCTTTTAACATCAAAAAAGCTGAAAGAAAGGCACAAACACACCCAACTAACCCAGAAACCCACATTGCATTCACCATATATTGATAGCTCAGTGGCTCAAGCAACCAAGAAATCATGCAACGTGCTCCACTCTTTCAATATCTTCACAAACGGTAGACTGCTTTCTTCCCATGAAAACATCATTTTTTTTTGTGGTTTGAAGATCAAAAATATGGTGATGCAAAGACCCTCCAAAAGTTTTCTCCAGATTTTCCTTTGTAAAGATTTTTTCTGTTAACCCAGAAGCTAAAACAGTACCTTTTATTAAAACTGTATGATCACAAAATTCGCGAACAGAACCCAAATTGTGAGTTGAAACCAAGATCACTGCTCCTTCTTTACGGAGATCTTGTAACAAAGCAATGATTTTATCTTCTGTTGTAACGTCAACCCCTGTAAACGGCTCATCTAATAAAATAGCTTTTGCTTTCTGTGCAAGCGCGCGCGCTAGGAAAACACGCTTTTTCTGTCCACCAGAAAGTTCTCCAATTTGGCGCTTAGCAAAAGCCAACATATCAACGCGTTCTAAGGCAATACGAACGGCTTCATAATCTTGTGTACGGGCATAGCGAAAGAAATTCATATGACCGTACCGCCCCATCAATACAACATCTTCAACCAAGACAGGAAAATTCCAATCAACATCTTCACTTTGAGGAACATAAGCAATAAGATTTTTTTTCAAAGCTATATCAACGGGCAAATCAAACATACGAATTTTTCCCTTTGAGGGGCGTACAAACCCCATAATCGCTTTAAATAACGTTGACTTACCGGATCCATTAACACCAACCAATGCCGTAATAGAACCCTTTGGACTTTCAAAATTCACTTCACGTAAAGCTGTATGTCCATTACGATATGTTACCGTTACTCCTTGGGCAAAAATTCCACATTCCGTCATTGGTTTTTTACTCCCTCTACTAAAGCATTGCTAATACGCCCACTCGTGACACGTAATAAATCAATATAAGTGGGTACCTCACCATTTTTCTCACTTAAAGAATCAACATAAAGAACACCACCGTATTTAGCTCCTGTTTCTCTGGCAACCTGCTTAGCAGGCGCAGGGGAAATAGTGCTTTCAGAAAAAACTGCATGAATATTGTATTTGCGAACCATATCAATAACATGCTTGACCTGCTGTGGTGTTCCTTGTTGGTCAGCATTGATGGGCCATAAATAAAGTTCTTTTAGATCAAAATCACGCGCCAAATAGCTAAAAGCCCCCTCACTGGTCACAAGCCAACGTTTATCTTGCGGTACAGCTTCTAATTCAGCCCTAATTGGATCAATCGTTGCACGAATTTTCTGTTTATAAATTTCAGCATTCTGTTTATAAATTTCAGCATGTTCAGGATCATATTTTACAAAAGCATCGCGAATATTATCAACGTAAATCAAAGCAGAGGTCGGTGACATCCACGCATGAGGATTGGGTTTACCGCTAAAGGGGCCCTCACCAATTTTAATGGGTATAATACCTTTTGAAACAACAACACTTGGAACATCCTTGATATTTTGAAAAAACTTTTCAAACCAAAGCTCTAACTCTAAACCATTCCACAATACAAGGTTAGCTCCCTGAGCACGCATAAGATCGCGTGGGGTGGGTTGGTATTCATGAATTTCCGCACCTGGTTTTGTAATGGATTCAACATCAGCGGCATCACCTGCTACATTGCGTGCCATATCAGCAATGATAGTGAATGTCGTAACAGCTTTAAATTTACCAGCACACAAAGCAAAATTGGGTGTAAAAAAAATAACACTTCCAAAAACTATGGTGAAAAACGTTCTTACGTTCATTGATTCTCTCTTTCCTTTATATGCCTTCTTTTTATTGCAAATAATTTGCATTATCATTTAGCAATAGCAGTTATCTTTTACATTTGCAATGAAGGATTAAGAGAAAAAATAACTTTTCAAGATGTTTAAAAACAGTTTTTTCATATTGAAAAAATTGATGATTTAAGCAGCTTGTTTTGGAAAGGAGGTTCCCTTTCAAGAAGTTCTATAGCTCTTGAATGCCAAACAAAAAGGGAGCACGCAAAGATGCTCCCACTTCATGTAAAATATCTCATAAAAAATGAGAATACTCAGTAGCGCAAATATGCACCTGTCATTTTGGTAACATTATCCACGATCTTTGAGGCAAGCTTTTCTAAATCTTCATCTGTTAGAGTCCGTTCTATGGGCTGAATAGTTACTTCAATTGCAACAGATTTTTTATCTTCACCAAAGCTTAAATCTTCAAAAATATCAAAAACCCGCACTGAATGAATAAGTTTTTTATCGGCTCCACTTGCCGCCCGAATAATAAGAGAAGAGGCAACAGTTTTATCCGCTATAAAGGCAAAATCACGCCGCACCATTTGAAAAGGTAAGAGTTTCAAAGGAGGACGGCTTTTGGTCGTTTTTTTCTTTGATTCTGGAATTCGATCTAGAAAAATTTCAAAGCCGCATAAAGGGTCACTGACATCTAACTTTTCTAATGTAGCAGGATGAAAAACACCAAAAAAACCAAGAATAATCTTTGATCCAAGTTTTATGACACCTGAACGACCAGGATGATACCAATCCGGTGCTCCAACTTCAATCTGCACTTTCCCAACATCCATATCGCATGCTTCTAAAATAGCTAAAGCATCTGCTTTGGCATCAAAAACATCAACGACGGTTGCATTTCCATTCCAAAAACGCCCAGCCCCTTTAAATTGCTCTGTTCCGCGACGAATTCCACTAACAACACGGTGTTGTTTATCAGGGGTGTCGCCCTCATAAATACTTGAAACTTCAAACAAAGCAAGATCGGAAAAACCACGATCAGCATTTCTTTGTGCCGCCATAATCAAGCCAGGTAAAAGGGAAGGACGCATCATTGACATATCAGCAGCAATAGGATTAACTAATTTAAGCTCTTCTTGACCTCCTCCAAAAGCAAGAGCTTGATTTTCAGAAATAAAAGACCATGTCACCGCTTCTTTCATACCACGTTGCACTAGAGCCAAACGTGTAGCACGTGAACGAATTTGTGCGCATGTTAAAATTTGATCTTTTCCTTCTGCAAAGTTTTCCAAAGGAATAGGTTTAATTTTATCTAACCCATAAATTCTCATAACCTCTTCCACCAAATCGGCTTTACCCATAATATCAGGGCGCCATGATGGTACTTTTACCGTAACGACTTCTCCTTTTCCTTCAACAAAAAATCCAAGTTTTGTTAAAATAGAGATGACTTTTTCAGGTTCTATTTCCAAATTTGTTAAACGTTTAATTTCAGAAAAAGGAAAAGCGATCTGTTTGATTTCTTGTTGCTGATAGCCAACGATCTTCTTTTTAGATACTTCACCACCACAAAGACGTAAGACCAATTCTGTTGCAATCTCAAGTCCTGTTTCTATAAAAGCCGGGTCAACACCTCGTTCAAATCGATAACGTGCATCACTGATAAGACCTAATGCTCTTCCTGTTTGTGCAATGCTTCGCGCATCCCAAAGCGCCGATTCAATAATAATGCGATGTGTTGTTTCATCACAACTCGTTCTTTCACCGCCCATGATACCGGCAATCGAAACAACCCCCTCGTCATCTGCAATGACACAATTTTTAGGGCCCAGATGATAGATTTTTCCGTTCAGTGCTTGAAGTTGCTCTCCTTCACGCGCGCAACGTACACACAAATTACCTTTAATTTTATCTGCATCAAAAACATGGAGTGGACGACCAAGGTCAAAACTGATGTAATTGGTCATATCAACAAGCGCATTAATCGGTCTCAGACCAATTGCATTCAAACGCTGTTGCATCCACTGTGGTGATGCACCATTTTGAACATTGCGCACTTCACGCCAAGCAAAACCTAAACATAATGATGAATCTTGCGAAAAATCTAATGAAACATCGAGAGGTGTTTCAAAGGAAGGATCAAATTTTGACAGGGATAATTCTTTTAATTTTCCCATTCCAGCGGCAGCAAGATCACGTGCAATACCACGAACACCTGTGCAATCGGAACGATTAGGGGTCAAACCAATATCAATAACCGGATCATCTAAACCAGCATAAGCTGCAAATGAACCTCCAATAGGACTATCTTCTGGAAGTTCAATAATCCCATCATGCTCATTTGATAATTCAAGCTCCGCTTGTGAACACATCATCCCAAAACTTTCAACACCTCGGATTTTTCCTACAGATAATGTTACATCAAGTCCTGGAATATAAGTGCCTGGTAGTGCCAGAACACCAACAAGACCTGCGCGTGCATTTGGTGCTCCACAGACAACTTGAACAGGTGTGGAAGTCCCTGTATCGACTGATAAAATTTGAAGTTTATCTGCATCAGGATGCTTTATTGCTGTTAAAACTTTTGCAATCACAAAACCTTTTAAAGAAGACCGATCATCAACGTAATCAACTTCAAGACCTATAGCGGTTAATTTTTCACAAATTTCATTCAAAGATGCATTTGTTTCTAAGTGATCTTTTAACCAGGACAATGTAAACTTCATTTTAAAACCTCACATGAAAGCGATGACTAAGATCACACATTTCTATTAGGAAAAAAAGCAGGCATATCAAAGCAACGAAAGCCATAATGGTCTAACCAACGCAGGTCAGCATCAAAAAAAGCCCGCAAATCAGGCATACCGTATTTCAACATGGCAATACGATCAATGCCCATGCCCCATGCAAAACCTTGATATTCATCTGGATTTAAACCAACATTTTTCAACACCTGGGGATGCACCATTCCGCATCCTAAAATTTCCAACCAATCCTGTCCTTCTCCGAACTTTACTTCTGAACCAGAACGATCACATTGAATATCTACCTCCATAGATGGTTCGGTAAAAGGGAAAAAAGAGGGACGAAAACGCATTTTTACAGAGGGAACTTCAAAAAATGCTTTACAAAAGGTTTCATGTAGCCACATCATATGGGCTATGGTGGAGGTTTTATCGATGACAAGACCTTCTACCTGATGGAACATGGGAGAATGTGTTGCATCCGAATCCATGCGGTAAGTTTTTCCAGGAATAATGATCCGTATCGGTGCTTTTTGTTTTTCTAGTGTACGAATTTGTACGGGTGATGTATGGGTTCGCAATAATTTTCGTTCTCCCATTTTATCAACATCAAAAAAGAAGGTATCATGCATTTCACGCGCTGGATGCCCTTCAGGAAAATTCAATGCTGTAAAATTATAATAATCTGTTTCAATATCAGGTCCCTCTGCAAGAGAAAAACCCAACTTTGTATAAATGGCAATAATTTCCTCAATCACTTGTGAAATAGGATGAATGCGTCCCCGTTCTATAGGTGAAGAGCGAACAGGCAAGGTAACATCAACTTTTTCACGAGAAAGACGGGCATCCATTGCCTGTCTTTTCAGAAGATCACGCTTTTGTGCCCATAATTCTAAAATGCGATTTTTTAATCCATTAAGAACTGGTCCAACTTTATGGCGCTCGCCAGCATCCATTTTTCCTAATTCTTTTAATTTTTCAGAGATACTACCTTTTTTACCCAATGCTGCAATACGCACTTCTTCAAGTGCTTGTTCATCACCTGCTGCCTCTAAGGCTAAACAAATTTCTTGTTCCAGATGCTCAATATCATTCATATTTTTGCCTATTTTTTAATAAAGAAAAACCCGCACTCGCAATAGCCAGCACGGGACCTCGAATAAATGAATGCTTTAAGAGAACACGACTGGCTTATTTGACAGCGCCTTCGAAAGCATTAGGTGTCGTATCTTTTAAATATTCTAAAGCTTTTTTTGCCGAAGCTACTAAAGCAGAAAATGCTTCTGCCTCATGGATTGCTATATCTGAAAGAACCTTACGATCAACCTCAATACCGGCTTTTGATAAGCCATCAATAAAACGTCCATAAGTTAAACCTTCTGCGCGAACAGCCGCATTAATTCTCTGAATCCACAAAGCACGGAAAGTACGTTTCCTATTTTTGCGATCACGATAAGCGTATTGCTTTGAACGATCAACCGCTGCTTTAGCTGCACGAATGTTATTTTTACGACGACCGTAAAAACCTTCAGCCTGTTTAAGAACTTTTTTGTGCTTAGCGTGTGCTGTCACACCTCTTTTCACACGAGCCATATTATAATCTCCTCAAAATCAAAAGCGTAAGGTTTAAATACCATTCGGCAAATAATGCTGAATGACTTTTTTAGCATCTTGTTCACACAAAACCATTGTTCCACGTGCATCGCGAATAAATTTATTCGAACGCTTAATCATGCCGTGGCGCTTACCGGCAGCTGCTACTTTAATTTTGCCTGACGCAGTGATTTTAAATCGCTTTTTAGCGGATGATTTGGTCTTCATCTTGGGCATTTTGCTACTCCGTACATTAATTTATTCAATCAAACATTTTATTCACTCAAGCGGACCAACGCTTGAACAAGCATTTAAACAGCCACGGCATGCCCTGCCGGGCGGCTCTTAAAGACGTTTTCATAAGCTAGTATACACAAAATAGCAAGACCGTATTACAAAAAAATCGGCGCTCCATTGTCTTGAAGCTCAACCAAAGGTGCTGGAATTGCATTTGTTTTGATGGCTGCTTTACATAAATCGGCAATAATGCATTGCGTACATTGTGGTTTACGGGCTTGACAAATATAGCGACCATGTAAAATCAGCCAATGATGCGCATGGCGAATATAATGAACCGGTATAATCTTTAATAATTTTTTCTCAACAATTTCTGGTGTTTTTCCAGGCGCCAAACCAAGACGGTTGCTTAAGCGAAAAATATGTGTATCTACTGCCAATGTAGGCTGACCAAAAGCAACATTCAAGACCACATTAGCCGTTTTGCGCCCAACTCCAGGAAGGGCCATGAGTGCTTCACGCGTATCGGGTACTTGACCACCATATTGATTAATTAAACAGTTGCAAAGCGCATAAACATTACGTGCTTTTGCACGCCAAAGGCCAATTGAACGGATATGATTTGCTATTTCTTCTTCCCTTAATGCAACCATTTTTTCCGGTTGATCAGCAAGGAAAAATAATTCTTTTGTCGCTTTATTAACGCTTACATCTGTCGCTTGAGCCGAAAGCACAACGGCAACTAAAAGTGTAAAAGTATTTATATAGTTAAGATCACTCTTAGGTGTTGGGCGTTGCACAGAAAAACGGCGAAATATTTCCGCAATTTCATCTTTATTATACAATATACTAGATAAATTTCGCACCTTTGATAATTTTATGTTACTTTGAGGCATTGAACTCTCTTAAATCTTCTCTCTTGAAGTTATCATTCATGCTCGCCATATGAGAGGAGTGCAGCGAACACTTTTATAGAGTTTGGTCAAGTAAAGCCGTTTTAAAGAGGATACTCATGAATGACACATGTGACGCCTTTCTCCAATCCTTTTCTTTTAGGGTTTGAAACCGTAGAAAAAATATTGCAACGTATCGGTAAAGCTGATGAGGCTTACCCAGCCTATAATATTGAACGTTTGCATAAAAGTGATGATGCAAATCATATCCGGATAACTTTGGCTGTTGCTGGATTTAAGATTAACCATCTTAATATTTTACTCGATGATAATCAATTGGTTATTCATGGTAAACAAACAGACAACCAAAATCATCAATATTTATATCGCGGTATAGCTGCGCGACAATTCCAGCGAACCTTTGTTCTCGCGGAAGGGATGCATGTTACAAATGCAGAGTTGAAAAATGGTCTTTTATCAATTAATCTGTATCAACCAAAATTAAAAAAAGAAATAAAACAGATTCCAATTAAAGTCAGTAGTGGTGAGTCATAAAAGTTAAGGCGTAAAGGAACAGTGAAATGGGAGAACACAAACAAAACTTGTCGTTTCAGAACACATCCTACTCTGATGCGGGACAGATTGCCTATTTAAAAAAAGTTTGTACAGATGATCTGGCTAAAAACTTTCCAGATCTTCCACCAATGACCCCAGGCATTACGATATGGGCTCTCTTTGGTGAAACAGGTTATCCTATCATTTTATCCGATGAGCGTTCTATCGCCCTTGCTGGAGCCAATGAGCATGAACTACAAATTGTAACTCTGCACTAGATTACCTTACGAGAAAAAGCTGTACTCTTTATAAATTCTATCTGTTTTTTCGTAAAGGGTGTAATGTGAGTTATAATTAGATTAAGTATTGATTTATATTCATAATTAATTTTTTACAACTGGAATGAGAGTCCCAAATATCATAAGGTTCTCTCATTTGAGATCTTCTTATATTGAAACAATTAAAGTCACTTGCTTGATGTCATAAGCAGGGAGAGCCATGTGGATAAAAACACTTGAAGAAAGGAATAAAAATATCTCTTTTTAATTGTCTCAATTACCAAGGACGTTCACGATATGGGGATAAAAAAATGTATGATGGTGTCAGTTTTCTTCTTCATAAGTGTGAAGATGTCCCTTATAGATTTATATTATTCACGGGGGCTGTTATACCATTCATAGGCGCTATCGTGAAATGGGCTCGAGTGCAATGAGTATAAAGGCTATACAAGTGTATTTTGTTTGGTGTGTTTTGTTCTTCCTGAGGGGAGTAGCTCTATTGAAGAGTGTAAAAACAAAAGCATGAGATAATGCGTCATTATTATTTAAAAGATATTTTTATGAATGCGTTTGAAAGGTGTAAAGCTGAATTATAAGGAGATGATAGATTTTTATCACGATTTCTTTATATTCTTTCCAATTCCAGAAATTACGCAAACAGATAGATGCAATATACTAACCAAATCTGGCATACAAAAATCTGGAACAGTTCGTGTCATACTGAAGCGTTTTGATATTTGTCTCAAACGTGGACTCGCACAGGGATTAGATGTTGATTAACAGGTAATAAAAAACAAAGGCTTTATGAAAAAGTTTATGCAGAGCTTTTAATTTTGTGCTTCAAATGCCGCAGTACAAGGTATTTTTCTCTTTTGAATATTAAAGCTCTTGTTTTTATAATGAAGTTACAGCACAACAAGCAAAATGGAATTATTTGAGGGGAAAAAAATAATGCCTTCTTACCGTTCAAGGATATCGACCCACGGGCGTAATATGGCAGGAGCCCGCGGACTTTGGCGTGCAACAGGGATGAAAGATACTGATTTTGGTAAACCCATTATTGCGATTGCGAATTCTTTTACACAATTTGTACCAGGGCATGTCCATTTAAAAGATCTTGGGCAATTAGTCGCACAACAGATAGCAGTTGCCGGTGGTGTTGCGAAAGAATTTAATACCATTGCTGTAGATGATGGAATTGCGATGGGGCACGATGGAATGCTCTATTCGTTGCCCTCACGTGAAATCATTGCTGATTCTGTAGAGTATATGGTTAATGCACATTGTGCAGATGCACTTGTTTGTATTTCTAATTGTGACAAAATTACGCCTGGTATGTTAATGGCTGCTTTACGGTTGAATATTCCGACAATCTTTGTTTCAGGCGGTCCTATGGAAGCAGGTAAGATTAAATGGAAGGATCAAGATCTAACGGTTGATTTGGTCGATGCCATGGTTGCAGCAGCTTCAGAACAAAATTCAGAAGAAGAAGTTGCTGAAATGGAGCGTGCTGCTTGTCCTACATGTGGTTCTTGTTCAGGAATGTTTACGGCCAATTCTATGAATTGCTTAACGGAAGCATTGGGGCTTTCTCTTCCCGGAAATGGATCAATGTTAGCAACACATGCAGATCGACGAATGCTTTTTGAAGAAGCTGGAAAACAGATTGTTGCATTGGTTAAACGTTATTATGAAGAAGATGATGAAACAGTTTTGCCGCGCTCTATTGCTTCACGCAAGGCTTTTGAAAATGCAATGACCGTTGATATTGCCATGGGGGGATCAACCAATACAGTACTGCATCTTTTAGCTGCAGCGCAAGAAGGTGAGGTGGATTTTACCATGACGGATATTGATCATCTTTCACGTTGTGTTCCTGTTTTATGTAAGGTTGCTCCTGCTGTTGCAAATGTACATATGGAAGATGTTCATCGCGCTGGTGGTATTATGGGGCTTTTAGGTGAACTGGATGCGGCAGGACTCATTGATACATCAACTTATACGGTTCACGCAAAAACAATGAAAGAAGCTCTTTACCGCTGGGATGTAAAGCAAACTAATGAGCCAACAGTTCATGCATTTTATCGTGCCGCTCCAGGTGGTATTCCAACACAGACAGCTTTTAGTCAATCTTGTCGCTATGAGACCCTTGACCTTGATCGTGAAAAAGGTGTGATTCGCGATAGGGAACACGCATATTCACAAGATGGAGGATTGGCAGTTCTTTATGGAAATCTTGCAAAAGATGGCTGCATTGTAAAAACAGCAGGCGTTGATCAATCAATTTTAACTTTTAAAGGTCCGGCAAGAATTTTTGAAAGCCAAGATTCAGCTGTTTCAGCTATATTAACTGATAAGATTAAAACAGGTGAAATTGTTTTAATCCGTTATGAAGGCCCACGTGGTGGACCTGGAATGCAAGAAATGCTTTATCCAACGAGTTATCTCAAATCTAAAGGATTAGGCAAGGTTTGTGCACTTGTTACAGATGGACGTTTTTCAGGTGGAAGTTCAGGGCTCTCAATAGGACATATTTCACCAGAAGCTGCTGAAGGAGGAGAAATTGCGTTGGTGGAAGAGGGGGATATCATAGAAATTGATATTCCAAATCGTAGAATTCATATGTTGGTGGATGACGTTGAGATGAAGCAGCGCCGTTCTAAGATGGAAGCAAAAGGAAAAGGCGCTTGGCAACCGATTGAGAAGCGTCAGCGTAAAGTTTCAAAGGCTCTCAAAGCCTATGCAGCGATGACCACATCTGCTGCAAAGGGTGCAGTACGTAATATTTGATGAGTTGAATAGAGATAGTGCTCTGATTTTTTGCATCTTTTGCACGATATTCTAAGCTAATTATTTTATGAGTTTATGAACTTATCAGAATATTTCGAGTCATGATGAGTATGATTAAAAAGCTATCAATACAACTAAAAACTGCGGTAGATTGCTTATTTTAGCAGCTATGTAAAACAGATACAGTATAATTACTTTTCATATCATATTCCAATCTTATATGAGATTATGATTTCTTATTACTCATATTTATGAAAGATATTTATTGTACTGGTGGCATTATCTTGTTGTACCGTAAAACACTGTCATTTAGGACTGTGATATACGGCATCTTCCTTAAATATTAAGTGTGTTTTTAGTGTGTGGTGAATATTCTTAGACTTGTTTGTAAAGCTTTGAGTTTAAGAGAAGCGCATGATTAGGAAGTCAAGGAAAATCCGTTAGAAGTTGGACTATTTGCAGACTTGATTCGAATGAAAATCCTTATCCATTAAGGTGTGGGAAGGAGTTGAAGGATGTTTATGAAAATAAAGTACAGCTGTGATATATCTGATTATATGTTTCATATGAAAACAGTAAAAGAGCTCTTTATAACTTAAAATGTGAAGAATAACTTAAAATGTGAAGAAAATACGAGACCCATTATCCATGAATTTATTATGCAAAATGGGATGGTATTCCAACACTGACAGTTTTAAACTAAAAATATTGCTATGATAACAATAATATTGATCGTGAAAAAGCATAATTCATTAAATATGGCGTATTTGCAACGTGGAGGAGATTTCATGACAATCTTTACAAAAAACGACTATCTTGTAAAAATAGTCGATCTTGACCAATTTTTTGTATAAGAGCCAATATTAATCTAAGGGAATATGAAATATAATGCATAGGGTTTTGCCTATAGGCAATTATACTTATCAAAATATATTATGTAGAAAAGCGATGGGAATACGATAAATAACTGTTTATGCTGTGGTATATCAAAAATGGTTACGTTATCTCCTATTAAGAAGGTTTTTTAATAAAAAATAACATCTGTTTTCTATAAAGGGTTACTCTTTTCAAGCTGTTTGAGGTGGTAAATTGCTTCTAAAGCTTGTTTAGGAGAGAGTTCATCGGGATGAATATTTTTTAAAGCTTCGTGAAGTATACAATGTTTGTTTTTTGCTTCATTGACGGGAGATGTTGCTTTAAGAGAAAAGAGTGGTAAATCATCAATGAGTTTATGTCCTTTTCCAGCCATTTCGCCTTGTTCTAATTGATGGAGTACATCTGTTGCTCGTGTAATAACGGCTGGGGGAAGTCCAGCAAGCTTTGCGACTTGTACACCATAGGAACGGTCAGCCGCTCCTGGTGTGACCTCATGAAGAAAAACTACATCACCATCCCAGTTTTTGACTTTCATGGTTACATTATGCAGTCTGTCAAGTTTTTCGGTAAGTGCGGTCATTTCATGAAAATGGGTAGCGAGAATAGCACGACAATGGTTAACTTCATGGAGATATTCAACAGCAGCCCAAGCAATAGAAAGTCCATCAAAGGTTGATGTTCCACGTCCTATTTCATCAAGAATAACAAGGGAATGGTGGCTAGCATGATTGAGAATCGTTGCTGTTTCAACCATTTCCATCATAAAGGTTGAGCGCCCTCGTGCAAGATCATCGGAAGCTCCAACGCGACTAAATAGGCGATCTACGACACCAATATGTGCTGAAGTTGCTGGAACGAAGGACCCCATTTGCGCCATAATAGCAATAAGAGCATTTTGCCGCAAAAAAGTTGATTTTCCTCCCATATTAGGCCCTGTCAACAGCCAGATTGCTGCATATTGCTGATTTTCTTGCACAGAGAGATCACAATTATTGGCAATAAAAGGTTCTGCTGCTTGTTTGCGGAGTGCTTGCTCGACGACAGGATGGCGTCCTGCTGTAATGCGAAAGGTAAGTGAAAGATCAATTTTAGGGCGGCAATATCCTTGTTCTTCAGCAAGATATGCTAAAGCGACAGAGACATCTAAAATAGCAAGTGCTTCAGAGGCTTTACGAATAAAATCAACTTGTTCGGTAATTTCATGAACGAGAATATCAAAAATCTCTAGTTCAAGTGTCAATGCGTGATTGGCAGCATGGGCAATACGGCTTTCAAGGTCAGCGAGCTCTGTTGTCGTAAAACGCATAGCGTTTGCCATTGTTTGCCGATGAATAAAACGTGCTTTAGCTTGTGGATTATTTGTAAGGGAAGATGCTTGTGTGCTGGTTACTTCAATGAAATAACCTAGAATATTATTATGCTTTATTTTAAGCGTCTTAATATCTGTTTCTTGGGCATATTGCGCTTGAAGCTCAGCAATGACACGGCGAGATTCATCACGTAAAGCACGCATTTCATCGAGCTCTTTATGATAATTAGAACGAATAAAACCACCATCACGTTTAAGGAGTGGGAGATCATCAGCTAATGCCTGTTCTAAATGAAAGTATAACGCTGTGGGTAATTTTGAGAACACCTGTTGTACATCACTTATTTCTTGAGGCAGAAGCTCATTATCAAGAAGTTGATGCAATTCACGAATGATTTCAAAGCCACGCTGGATTGTTGCCATATCACGGGGACCTCCTCGTCCAAGAGCCAAACGTGAAACGGCGCGGGGCATATCTGGTCCCCCCTTTAAAATAAGCTTTATCGCTTCTGCAAGAGAAGGATTACGTAGAAAAAAATCGATAGAATCCAAACGCGTATCAATAGCTGAAGGAGTGGTGAGGGGAGCAATAAGGCGGTCAATAAGAAGGCGTGATCCTCCTCCTGTTACAGTGCGATCAATAGCTTTTAATAAACTTCCATCCCGTTGACCTGATGTCGTACGAATAAGTTCAAGGCTTAATCTGGTTGCGGCATCAATAAAAAGAGTCGCACTTTCATTTTGGCGCTCAGGCTGCATGAGGGGAGGGCGATGTGTGATTTGTGTTTTTTCGATATAACGAATAGCAGCTACAATTGCAGAGAGTTCACAGCGTGAATAATCGGCAACGCCTTTAAGAGTTGAGAGTTTAAAATAATTGCAAATATCGCGTTCAGCGGTGAGTGCATCAAAGAGACAAGCAGGTTGAGGTGAAACGATACGATCAAGAACACTAAAAAGTGACTTGTGAAATTTATCATGAAAAAATGAATCAGCAACAATGATTTCTTGTGGATCAACACGCATAATATCTGCTAAAAGTTTTTCTTGGCGGCTTTCTGTTACACGAAATATGCCTGTTGAGATATCAATCCAAGAAAGAGCAAATTCCTCTCCATCGCTAGTTTTTATACGGGAAAGTGTCATCAAATAATTTGCGCGTGTTGGATCAAGGAGTTTTTCTTCTGTTATTGTTCCTGGTGTTACAAGGCGAACAACATCACGCCGAACAACAGATTTTGAGCCACGTTTTTTTGCTTCAGCAGGATCTTCTATTTGTTCACAAACAGCAACTCGGTAACCACAAGCAATCAGTTTTTGTAAATAATCATCAGCAGTATGAACGGGAACACCACACATAGGAATATCTTGTCCTAAATGTTTTCCACGTGCTGTGAGTGTAATTCCTAAGGCCTGAGCAGCTTCAATCGCATCATTAAAAAATAATTCATAAAAATCCCCCATTCGGTAAAAGAGAAGGGAATCATGATGGACGGCTTTGATTTCTATGTACTGCTCCATCATAGGTGTAAGACGTTCTTGAGAGGAAGCAGATGGGGAGGCAGGCTGTGGAATTAAATTATTTTTATGATTGTTTTTTTTATCCATTTGTACGAGGCCTGTTTCCTTTAAGTGAAGTTTTTACTCTTTTTTGTTTACTTCAATATCTATTTATCTCTAAATTGCAACGCATCATCAGATTTGCTAAGGCAAGAATAGCGATTTCTAATATATGAATCAAATTTAATGACTATACGCATTATCAAGCAAAATTTACACTGTTTTTGGAGAAAATAAAGTGAGATGAAAAAGAGCGAGCAAGATCAGAAAATGTCTCAAACTGTTTACAGTGCGAGCGAAAGAGAAGCTCTAGATTTTCATAGTCGTGGTCGACCAGGAAAGCTTGAGATTGTTGCAACAAAGTCTATGGCAACACAGCATGATTTAGCACTTGCTTATTCACCAGGTGTTGCCGTTCCAGTTAAGGCAATTGCTCAAAATCCAGCGCTAGCTTATGATTATACAGCAAAAGGCAATCTTGTTGCTGTTATTTCAAATGGTACAGCTATTTTAGGGTTAGGCAATTTAGGTGCACTTGCCTCTAAGCCGGTCATGGAAGGCAAAGCAGTGCTGTTTAAGCGTTTTGCGGATATTGATTCCATTGATTTAGAAATTGATATAAACGATACAGAAAGTTTTATCAATTTAGTGCGTCATTTAGAACCTTCTTTTGGTGGAATTAATCTTGAAGACATTAAGGCGCCAGAGTGCTTTATGATTGAAAGCCGCCTACGCGAGGTGATGAATGTACCTGTTTTTCACGATGATCAACACGGTACAGCGATTATTGTTGCTGCGGGTGTTCTCAATGCTTTGACTTTAACAGGGCGCGATATGCAAAATACGCGGTTAGTCTGTAATGGTGCTGGTTCTGCAGGGATTGCTTGTATTGAACTGATTAAAGCGATGGGCTTTCGTTCCGAAAATATCATATTATGTGACACAAAGGGTGTGGTCTATGAAGGCCGCAAAGAGGGAATGAATCAGTGGAAATCTGCGCATGCTATTCAAACAGATAAACGTACGCTTATGGAAGCAATGGAAGGTGCAGATATATTTTTTGGGGTTTCTGCTAAAGGTGCTCTTACTCCTGAAATGGTAAGATCCATGGCACCCCAGCCGATCATTTTTGCTATGGCTAATCCCGATCCAGAAATTACGCCGGAAGAGGTTATGCAAGTGCGTCATGATGCCATTGTCGCAACAGGGCGTTCCGATTATCCAAATCAGATTAATAATGTTCTTTGTTTTCCTTATATATTTCGTGGTGCGCTTGATGTGCGTGCAAGAGTTATTAATGAAGCCATGAAGATTGCTGCGGCAAAGGCTCTTGCTAATTTAGCGCATGAAGAAGTGCCTGACAGCGTTGCAGAAGCTTATTATGGAAAGCGATTAAAGTTTGGTCCTAACTATATCATCCCTGTTCCTTTTGATCCGCGTTTATTTACGGTTGTTTCAATAGCGGTAGCAAAAGCAGCAATGGAAAGCGGTGTTGCGCAAAAGAACATAGATGATTTAGAGGCCTATGAGCGCGATTTGAATGCGAGACGTGATCCTACTTCCTCGATGATGCGTAGGGTTTATAACCATGTTCGTCAAGCGCCAAAACAAATTGTATTTGCAGAAGGTGAAGAAGAGCAAGTTATGCGGGCAGCCGTTTCCTATGTTCATCAAAAATTGGGACAAGCAATTTTGGTTGGTCGTGAAGAGCAAGTAAGAGAAGCGGCTGTTATCGCTGGAATTGATCTGGAGCGTGAAGGTATTTCTATTATGAATGCTAAGCTTTCTTGCCGTACAGATGCTTATGCGAATTATCTTTATAAAAAAATGCAGCGTCAAGGTTGGCTGTTGCGTGATTGTCATCGTCGTATCAATAATGATCGCAATTATTTTGCTGCGTGTATGGTGGCACTAGGAGATGCTGATGCAATGGTTACAGGGGTGACACGCAATTATGAAACAGCGTTGATCGATATACGTCGTGCAATTGATGAAAAACCAAAAGAACGATTGATTGGTATTTCAATGGCTATTTGCCGTGGACGAATTGTGTTTATTACGGATACAGCCGTTTATGAAAATCCTAATGCTGAAGAACTTGCAGATATAGCTGAACAAGCAGCTTCATTTGTGCGAGGATTTGGATATCAACCACGGGTAGCATTTTTAGCATTTTCTACATTTAGTTATATGAAAGGGAAGACGACGCAGCAAATTCAGGATGCGATTAATATTTTGCATGAACGCAAAGTTGATTTTGAGTTTGATGGAGAAATGAGTGCTGATGTGGCACTCAATTCCAAATTGATGCAGCAATATCCATTTATGGGATTAACGGAGCCTGCTAACATTTTGGTTATGCCTGGATATCACGCATCTTCCATTGCAAGCAAAATGTTACAAGAACTCGGTGAAGCAACTATCATTGGTCCTATTTTAATTGGATTGGAAAAATCTGTCCAAATTGTACCGTTTAGTGGAAGCGATACAGATGTTGTCAATATTGCAATGCTTGCGGCTTATCATGCCGCAAAAGTCGTCTAAAGGAAAAAAGCCCCTAATATACCAATAATATATCAAGGGGGCTTTTTGATAGCAAAAAAAATAAATTTTTTAAGAGGGCTGTATTTGATTGTCTTTTTGCTCTTCAGAAAGACGCTTTTGGAAGAGTGCTGCAAAATCGATAGGATCAATCCACAAAGGTGGAAAACCACCACTTTGAGTAGCATCAGATATAATTTGGCGAGCAAATGGAAATAAAAGACGGGGACATTCAATAAAGACCAGTGGCATAACATGTTCTTGTGGAATGTTTTTAAGGTGAAAAACACCACCGTAAATAAGTTCTACATGAAATAAGGTTTCAGTTTCATCATTGGCTTTGACGGAGAGAGACAAAACGACATCATAATTGTCATCACCAATTGGGTTAGCATTGACGTTAATATTGATATCAATTTGTGGTGATTTTTCACGTGCACGTAATGAACGAGGAGCACCAGGGTTTTCGAATGATAAATCTTTTAAATATTGAGTTAATACAGCAAAAACCGGCTCTCCACCACTGTTATTCATTTCATCTTCGGCCATACGACAAACCTCTTCCATTATAATATGTATATTTATTTTAGATCTAAAGACCAGATTGGTTATCACGCCTTGCAAAAGGTTGCAAGAAATGCGCTCTTTATCTTGAATATTTTTTTAGTTTGTTACAGATTTTTTAGGCATTTCAATGGTTATCATCATTTTTGCGCCATGGAGATTCTGTCGTATCATGAATTGTGTAATCTTCTGCTTTTAGATCAATTATTTTTTCAGAGTCATTTTTTCTTTTAGTATTGGGATTCATTTTGTTTTTTAATGATGCAAAGAAATGCCAAGCAACAGAGCGAATTGGTTTAATAAGAAGTAATATTCCCAAGAGGTCAGTTACAAAGCCGGGAAGAATAAGTAAAATTGCACTAAACATGATGAAAGCATCATTAATAATATTATTTTCTAATGTGCGTCCTTGGATAAGTTCATTTTGTATATTTTTTAAGAGGCTAATCCCTTGAATTCGCAATAAAACAACCCCAACTATGGTTGTGAGAATAACCAAGCTCAAGGTTGCCAAAATACCAATTTCTTGACCAACAAAGATAAAACCAGCAATCTCGATTAAAAGAATGCAAAGAAAGATAACAACAAAAAAACGAGGATTTATAGAATAAAGTTTTATCACATGAAAGTTTCCTTCTAGATGAGTAGGGGGGAGAAATTCTTAAGAGAACTCCGTTTAAATACAAAATCTATAAAAATATTTGAATGATAAGATTCCTTATTTTACATATTTATTGATAAATGGTATTGACTGCAATGTTTATTAGAGACTTAAGCTTTGGAGATTGACAGCGCCTATGGAATTTGACGTTATACTTGTCATAGCTCTTGTTGTTATGGTTGTTATTTTTGTGCAACTCCGTAATGTATTAGGGAAACGAATTGGGTTTGAAAAGCCACCCTTTGATCCTTATTCACGACGTTCTAAAAAACAAGTTGAAGCAGAAACGGCTGATAATATTGTTTCGTTCCCTCATCAGAAAAATTCACAAAAAGACGACTTTAGTGAAATTGATAAAATTTCACCGGAGGGGAGTGTTTTGAATAAAAATTTGCGGGAATTGCATAGAATTGATCCTCATTTTTCTCCTCAACTTTTTATAAAAGGTGCACAAATTGCGTATGAAATGATTGTAACAGCTTTTGCCAAAGGTGATCGCAATCAACTTAAAAGCTTGCTTTGTCAGGATGTTTTTGAGAGCTTTTGTATGGCTATTGAGCAACGAGAAAAAAATAAAGAAAGAATAGAATTCACTTTTGTTGGAATTAATAAGGCCGAATTTGTTGCGGCGGCAATACAAGAAAAAGATGAACTTTTAACGATACGTATTGTCAGTGAGATGATTTCTGTTACTTATAATGAACAGGGCGAGCGTATAGACGGTGATCCTGATGCTATTGTAGAAATCAGGGATATTTGGACTTTTGTTCGCAATAGTTTATCGTCAGATCCCAACTGGAAGCTTTTTGCTACAGAAAATGAAAATTAAAATACTTTTTGTTTTTCTTCCATAAGCATTCAATGATTTATGAGAAATTAAAATGTCCTCAAGTAAATGGAGACAAAAAAGAGATTTATTGGCTTCACAAGATCGTCTTTTATGGGAGATGGTTTGTCGTACGATAACACCGCTTCACGGTAAGATGCTCTCTTCTGCTTCAGAAACTATTGCAAATATTAATGATAAAAAACAGCCTGTAACTCAAATCTCCTCATTGTCTCAGGAAAATCAACAACCCTCGACAATTATTAAAAGAGAAAAGAGGTCAGTTACACAAGCACAAAAGATTCATTTCTTTGATCATGTTGCATATCGTAAAATTTCCCAAGGTCGTTGTCCTCTTGAGGCGCGTCTTGATCTCCATGGTTATATGCAGGAAGAAGCTTATTTTTTCTTAAAAAAATTTCTACAGTCCTCTCAGCAGAGAGGATTGCGTTATGTCCTTGTGATTACAGGAAAAGGACGATCCGTTGGGAGCGATGGAGCTTTGTATAGATTTGTTCCGTATTGGTTATCAACACCAGCTTTTCGATACTATGTCCACGCGTTTGAGCAAGCAGCGCGTCAGCATGGCGGAGAAGGTGCGCTTTATGTTTGGTTGCGCCGTTTTGTGTCGGGAGAAGGAAAGTGATGTTATTGTGGTCGCTCTTAGATTTTATAATTATTTATACTTATAATTTATTGTTTTTGTATATTTCGTAAGAGCCTTGAATACAATATTCCCTTCTTTATAATTTTTTATAAAAAATTATAAAGATATTATTTTACATTCTACGTATTGCTTCACGCTTTTGTTTATCGCATTCTTTAACGGGGCACATCCCTCACGCAAAACAGAATGATATTGAATTGCATATATTCACAGGCTTGTTTTAAAGAAACATCTCTCAACGCTCCCAAGCCTATTTTGCGACGGCATCCGTGAAGAGTATAATGATAAATCCATGAAGCACCCCCTATCTTTATACTTAATAAAAGGGCAATCTGGCATCATCATACACTTTGCCATCTCCCAATGTTGCAACAACCCTTTAAGTCCTTGGCACTTGAAAGCATTTATAAGAGGCATGCTTTTCTTTAAGTGTTTTTAACTCTCTACAGTTCTCATCTCGCTCGTGACGCCCAAACAAAAGATTTTGATTGTTTCAATATAAGAGGACTTAAAATGAGAGAGATATAAATGGATCTCATTCAGGTTGCAAAGCGATAAATTATTTTTATAAACCACAGCATTACTCTATATAAATACACGAAGAATAAAAACATGAGAAATTGAGAAACTAGCTTATTCAAAAGATGTCACTATGGATAGTGTTAAAAGCAGTACAACTAAATTAAAGAAAATTGTGAAAATAAACAGGAATATAACTTTACAACACACAGCTGCGCAATAGCACCAAAAGATACAGTTTCGTTGAATAGTTTCATGAAGAAATTTTTTCATTTATTAAAAGCTCCATTAAATTTCTTTCTCATAATAATTCGATAATTAAAATTTAATAGCGAAGCGCAGAAGGCGTAGAATACGAGATTCAATTGAGGATATTACACTCTTATCCGACGTCTTTCAGATATTGGTTGAAATGCTAGCTTAGCATGAAAGGCACAATAGGGGCTATTTTCATCAGAATCTGCACCACAAAAATGAAAATCTGCTGATAATGGATCGCCAACCGGCCATCTACATGTATTTTCACTCAATTGTAGAAGATTAAGTTGACGTGATATAGGCACAACTACATTGGATTTTGTGGACATATCAACTTCTTTTACATCTTCCACTACAAATTCTGTCTTTAAAGCGGTTTCTTCAATACTTACAGATGATGTGTTTATTGGCGATACCGTGGATGTGTTGCGACGCACACGTGGAGATGATGGGCTGCTACTTCCCACGGGAGTTTTTTGCGCACGCGTGCTTCCTTGTGCTGTCTTACCACGTCCTGGTAACTTTAATCGATGTACTTTGCCGATGACTGCATTTCTGCTGACCCCACCTAATTGAGCAGCAATTTGACTTGCACTTAACCCTTCACTCCAAAGCTTTTTAAGAAGCTCAACGCGTTCACATGTCCAACCCATACCAGCACTCCATTCCGATTACGTCACTAAGATGCTCTCCCCCGTTGCATCTTCAAATGTTTAAATAATGTTTTCATTACGCTGAATGAAAGAACTTTACACTCTACGTGAGCATAAAAAAATCATCCAACCTGTGGATTTACAAATCAAAACACATCATCTTGCTTATTATATTGTAAATTACAATATGCACTCACTCTATGACAAGAGTCTTTACCTCTTGAAGAGTTTATTTAGAATGTTTTCCCCAACTTGCAAATCAATCATAGGTTAAACTTTCACTTTTGTTTAAGGCTTTTTCCCAAAATGCTTATTTGTAGAACCTTCATTGACTTTTTTTCAATTGGTGTAATGATCTATTCTATAGGTGTAATCACTAATCGTAATGAAATGTTGAAAGCACCGTAACGAAATATACCATGCTGTTTTATTTGTAGTGTTGCTTTATATATATATTGAAAAGACTAAAATATAAAGGGAATTATGATGGATGCCGTCTCTATACAACCACTTTATGAATGCTTCGCAAGACGAAATTTGCATTTTGAACAGGGGCATGGTGTATGGCTTATTTCCGATAAAGGAGACCATTATCTTGATTTCACATCTGGCATTGCTGTTAATGCATTAGGATATTCACATCCAAAATTGGTTGATACGCTCAAGATACAAGCTGAAAAACTTTGGCATGTTTCTAATATTTTTCAATCTCCTGAACAAGCATCTTTTGCCACGCGGCTTTGTGCAAATAGTTTTGCGGATAAGGTTTTTTTCTGCAATTCAGGCACTGAAGCATTGGAGTGCGCATTCAAAACGGCACGTCATTATTACTATGCTACTGGTCATTCAGCACGCATTGAAATAATTACTTTTGAAGGGGCATTTCATGGACGTACACTTGCTGCACTTGCTGCGACTGGGCATGAAAAGTATCTTGAAGGCTTTGGACCTAAAGCTGGTGGATTTATTCAAGTACCTTTTTGTGATGAAATCGCTTTGCGTAACGCTATTAATAAAAATACCGCCGCTATTCTTATTGAACCTATTCAAGGAGAAGGAGGAATACGAACGGTTTCTCATGAATATTTAAGATTTTTGCGTAAAATATGCGATGATAATGGTCTGTTGTTGATTTTGGATGAAGTGCAAACGGGCATGGGACGAACAGGAAAGCTTTTTGCTTATGAATGGAGTGATGTCACGCCTGATATTCTTACCCTCGCAAAAGGACTAGGAGGTGGATTTCCATTGGGCGCTTGCCTTGCAACGGATAAAGTTGCAAAAAGTATGATACTTGGAACGCATGGATCAACCTTTGGAGGAAATTTGCTTGGAATGGCTGTAGGAAATAGTGTTCTTGATGTTTTGTTAGAGCCAAGTTTTCTCATCCATGTTCAGCGCATGGGTGATAAACTAAAAAATGGGCTTTTGCACATTCTCAATATCTATCCTGATATTATCTGCGCAGTTCAGGGGATGGGGCTTATGTTGGGTATTCAATGTGTTGTGCCTTCAAATCTTGTCGTTAATGCTTTGGAAAATGAATATCTCTTAAGCGTTGCAGCCAACAACAATGTTGTGCGCTTATTGCCTCCTCTTATCATTAGGGAAGAAGAAATAGATGAAAGTTTGCATCGTATTGAAAAAGCAATTTCCTATCTTTCGCAAATAAATAAAGAAAGACAAATATCACACATATGACAAATGCTCTTCGTCATTTCACGGATTTATCCATTTTAACGCCAGCAATGGCACGTGCACTGATTGATTATGCAAAAATTCTTAAAGCATCTTTTAAGGCAGGAAAAGGTTCAAAACCTTTTATAGGTAAAACACTCGCGATGATTTTTGAAAAACCATCCACACGAACCCGTATTTCATTCGATATCAGTATGCGCCAGCTTGGCGGAGATACGATCATGCTCACGGGTTCAGAGATGCAACTTGGTCATAGTGAAACCATAGCTGATACGGCGCGCGTTTTATCCCGTTTTGTGGATATTGTGATATTGCGAACAACGAAACACCAACGTATGCTTGAATTGGCACAATATGCACAAATTCCTGTCATTAATGCCCTTACAGATGATACACATCCTTGCCAAATTCTAGCAGATATCTTAACCTATGAGGAGCATCGGGGGCCTATTTCTGGTAAAATATTTGCGTGGATGGGGGATGGTAATAATGTGCTCCATTCCTTAATTGAAGCCGCAGCTCTTTTTGGTTTTCATTTGCGTATTGCTACTCCAAAGGGCAGTGAACCACAGGAAAAATTTATACATTGGGCACGTGAGCGAGGAGCACATCTTATGCTAACCCATGATCCCCAAAAAGCAGCTCAAGATGCTGATTGTATTATGACCGACACATGGGTCTCCATGGGACAAGAATTTCGTGCTCGCAGTCGTTCTATTTTTCAGCCTTATCAAGTCAATGAATCTCTCATGAAATTAGCAAAACCTGATGCTCTTTTTATGCATTGTCTTCCTGCTCATCGTGGTGAAGAAGTGGTTGATTCTGTGATTGATGGACCGCACTCCGTTGTTTTCGATGAGGCTGAAAATCGTCTTCATGCTCAAAAAGCAATTCTTTCTTGGTGTTTACAAGATGCGTTTTTCTCTCCACAATAGCCTCCCTACAACAAATTATATAAAAAAGGCAAAGCTATGAGTGAACAAGCTAAAGATGAAGCCTCTCTCAACAACAACTTCTTGCATGAAGATGATAGTGTTATTCCCTTTCAAGTTGAAGAACTTGATATCCGTGGACGTGCCGTACAACTTGGGGAAACTTTAAATTCTATTCTCACAAGACATCAATACCCTGAACCGGTTTCTTATCTTCTAGCAGAAGCTTTACTTTTAACGGTTCTGCTTGGAACTTCTCTAAAACTTACGGGAAAATTTATTTTACAAACTCATTCCGATGGACCAGTTAATATGTTGGTGTGCGATTTTTCGCCTCCTTCCAGTTTACGTGGATACGCTCGTTTTGATAAGGAACAGCTTAAACAAGCCATAGACAATAATCAAATCTCTTCAGAAATACTTTTAGGAAAAGGCACTTTAGCTTTCACAATTGATCAAGGTCCCCATATGCAACCTTATCAAGGGATAGTTGCATTAGATGGATCAAATTTACAAGAAGCTTCTCGTATTTATTTTGATCAATCAGAACAAATTCCTACCGATATCCGTTTGGCTGTTGCTATATTAATTAATCGTGACCAACAAGGAAAACCGCAGAAAAGCTGGCGAGCTGGAGGTATTTTGACCCAACTTTTGCCCCAATCATCGTCTCATCACAAGCGAGAAGAAACGAAAACTCATATCCAATTGGATAACCAATGGCAGGAAGCTAAAATACTCATGAAAACGATTGAAAGTTCAGAATTAACGGATCCCCAGGTCGGTAGTAAACAGCTCTTGTTCCGTCTTTTTCATGAACAAGGTGTTAGAGTTTTTAACCCTTTTTCTCTTGTTGATCAATGTTCTTGTTCACACGAAAAAATTAAAGGAATCCTAGAAGGCTTTTCTATTGATGAACGCAATAAAATGGTTCAAAATAAATATATTTCAGTTACATGTGAATTTTGCTCAAAAATGTATCGTTTTACAGCGCAAGAATTTTTGGAAGAAAAAACATAATCAAACATTTTTCATTAAAAAATGATGATTGCAACAAAAGCCTATTTTATTTGCGTCATAAAAGTTTACGCATAAGCTCATATGAACTTCTAGAATATTTCTTTCTTTAGCTTTTTTCGATGTATGCCAATGATCTTTCTTTTGCAATCAGTATTAATATCATACAGTACCTTCAATATATTGATTTATAATAGTAATTTATCGTTTTGCATGTTGAATGAGAGTCCAGAATATTGTAAAGTTCTCTCATGGCAAATCTCTTTTATATTGCATCAATTAAAATCACTTGCTTGCACGTTACAAGCAGAGCTGGCGTGGGGGTAAAACACGAAAAAAGGTGTAAAAATCCTTCTGAATCGTCTCAAGTGCCAAGGCTATGTCGTAATACCCAAGAGCTGGCAAAATGTGTGGTGATAATAGCTTGCTATTTATATTAAGCGTAAAAATGGTGGTGCTCTATAAAACGGCATACATAGCGTGGTAAAACTGGATGTTTTTACTTACAAGTCTGCATTATTATATTTTTCAACTTAAAATATTGCCAATTATTTTCATATTTAGATGATTCATAAAAAGTATTTTTAGCCTTTTCTTAAACATTTTTTTAATTCAACATAAAGAAATTTGAAAAAATCTCATAGTATTCGGTGTTTTCATTTAATAGATAAAAATGGTAAAAATTATTTAAAATCAATATGTCGATATTTTATTTGTCTTCTGTCATAATCGCTTGTTCAATTTTTGGTAGAATTTTTTTTTGATAAATTTGCCATGTTAAGGGACCAGCATGTTTGGCAATAATAATACTCTCTTTATTCAAGAGAAAGGTTTCTGGTGGTCCATACACCCCCCAGTCAATAGCTGTATATCCTGAAACATCAAAGCCAATAAATTTAAAAGGATTACCAAAACTGTTTAAAAAGCGCAGGGCGTTTGTTTTATTGTCTTTGTAATTAATACCAATCAGATCAAAACGTTTATCTTGTGCAATTTGCATAAGAATAGGATGCTCTTCGCGACAGGGCAAACACCAAGAGCCCCAAAAATTGACCAATGTAACACGTCCTTTAAACTGTTTTGAATTGAGATAACTTTCTTTATCAAGAAGAGGAAGATGAATATTGGGAGCAGGTTTTTCAGCCAATGCGTTTGGGAGAAGAGAAGAATCTTGAAGGTGTTTTTTATCCATAAAGTTGAAAAAAAACATCATGAGAAGAAGAAAAAGCACAAATGGTCCAAAAAAAACAAGCAGAACAGGTAAAGATATATTTTTTTTAAGTTTTAGAGGGATGTTTTTCATTATACTTTTCTTTTTGGGACAGCTCTTTTTTGTTTAGCTGTTGGAGAATTTTTTTTTGGTATAGGGCTTTGCAAAGAATATATCCAATAAGACATAAGAGGGATATTGCAGAAAGCACATAGCTTAAAACAACAATTTGCTCGTGTTTAAGGGTGCTCAGGAAAAAATCAATTTTCTGAGATAGATTTCCTAAAAGTCCGCCGTGGATGCCATTTAGGTCGAGCATGATGAAGCGTCCTGTTGTTGTGCACGACGGGATTTTTTAATCTGAAGTATTCGGATATAATGACGATTGATTTCATTTCGCATAGCCATCAAATAAAGAGCAATAAACATAAAGATGAAACAAAAGAGCATTGTTATAAGGGGCCATAACATAGCATTGTCGATTGTTGATCCTCCAGCACGTAACAATGATGCTGGTTGATGCAATGTATTCCACCAATTAACGGAAAATTTAATAACAGGGATATTAACAAATCCAACAAGTGTAAGAATTGCAGTAGCACGAGCGGCTTTTACTTGGTTGTCAAAAGCACGCCCAAGCAGGATAATGGAGAGATAGATAAAAAGCAGAATTAAAACTGATGTTAATCGTGCATCCCAAACCCACCATGTTCCCCATGTAGGTCGCCCCCAAAGCGCTCCTGTCATGAGAGCCAAGGCGGTAAAAATTGCCCCAATAGGCGCTCCACATTTAAGTGCTACATCAGCAAGATGATATTTCCAAATCAGGTTTCCTAAAGCCGCTGCACTCATCGTTACATAGCAGAATGTAGACAACCACGCAAAGGGTACATGAAGGTACATAATCTTAACAGTAATGCCTTGTTGATAGTCATCAGGGGAATGCATCACTAGAATAAGCCCTAAGATAAGGAAACACAATGTTATGCCGGCCAACCAAGGTAAGACGACTCTGCTTATTTTCATGAAAAGGGTGAAACTTGCAGGGAGTAACCTGATTTTATATGTACGAGATAGTTTATTCATAAAATTCATAATAGGCAGAGTTTTGCTATGCGGCAATCATCTTTTATTATTCTGATAAAAGTTTAAGCGTTATCGCAGCAACAAAAGAGCTAAAGAGACTCAAAAGAAGTGAAAAAGCGCTGAGAAGAGCTAGAGAAGTGAGAAAAGAGGTATTTGGGTTTATTGGGGCTGTAGCAGCGGAAACACCAAAAATCATAATTGGAATGATCCACGGCAAGATAATGATAAAAATAAGCAAAGTACTGTGCAACAATGAGGTTGCGAGTGCAGCGCCTATAGCACCAATAAAAATAATAGCTGGTGTTCCGCATAAAAGGGTAAGTATTGTTGTAAAAGTTATTACTACATCTAAATGGAGCATGAGGGCTAAAATAGGTGTGGCAAAAATAAGAGGAAGCATTGTTCCTACCCAATGGGCAAGACATTTTGTAAAGACAATTAGTGTAAAACTTTGTCTTTTTCCTGAAAGGATAAATTGGTCGAGATTACCATCATCGCGATCGATTTGGAAAAGTTTGTTCAGATTGAGGAGTCCTGCAAGAAGGGCCCCAAACCACAATATACCTGGTCCTATTTGTGCAAGAGTTTTGGGATCTGGTCCAATGGCAAAGGGGGTTATGACAACAACAGCGATAAAAAACAATAATCCTGTTAGTGAAGTGGCTTGTAGCGCTAATAATAGTTTAAGATCACGCCAGAACAGTGCTTTCATTTTATTCTCTCCTAGAGAGGTAAAAATTTTTCCAGAGCGATTTTATGGTTTTCTGGAATGCCTATGGAATTATGAGTTGCAGCGATAATCATACCACCTTGATTGAGATGACGCTGGAAAATACGAGCAAGGAGTTTTTGAGCATGGTTATCAAGCCCAGATATTGGTTCATCTAAAATCCAAAGAGGACGATAGGAGAGCAAAAGGCGAGCAATAGCTACGCGTCTTTGTTGTCCAGTTGACAGAGCGTTAAAGGGTAAATGTTCAAGGTTAGAAAGACCAATATCGGCAAGAGCTTCATGCGCAAAACGTAAATGTTGACCGTAAAAATCTGCCCAAAATTGCAAATTATCAATAACAGATAAGAGAGGTTTCATAGCATTTTGAGGACCAAGATAATGACAAGCAGTTGCAACAGGGTATATTTGATCATGGTCTTTAAGTATTATATAACCTTCAGCAGCCTCAAGAAGACCGACAATGATTCGGAGTAATGTAGACTTTCCGATACCATTAGGACCGGTGATTGTCATAAGTTGCTGTGAAAATAAACAAAAAGAAAGACCTTGAAACAGAATTTCCTCGTTTCTGTAAGCGGCTAAATCTTTGCCTGATAACACCATGTGATTGCCTATTTTGTTTTTATTTTCATATTCTTTATTGCATTATAGAATAAAAAACACATTTTTTATGCAATTGTACCTAGAATAGTTCTAGAAATAGTTCTATAAGGGATACCTTGCATCAATATCTGGTGTAAAATGGTTTCTGGCGCTGATTTCCGCATTATGCCTAGAGGGTGGAGGGGAAATGGATGGCGGAGGTAATTGCGTCTGCGCTCAAGCTGCGACCTTGACTCGTAGTTTGTGTTGTTCATTCCTGGAAATTGGGTGGTTATAGTATGAGGGTGGACAGTCATGACTCAAATTGATAGCTTTAATTGTCGTAGAGTATTAAATGTTGGTGGCAAAGAATATACTTATTATAGCTTGATTGAAGCGGAGAAGAACGGACTTGAAGGTGTTTCTCGTTTACCGTTTTCGATGAAAGTTATTCTCGAAAATTTATTGCGATTCGAAGATGGTCGCACAGTTAAAAAAGAGGATATCTTCAATGTTGCTAAGTGGTTAAACGACAAAGGGAGCGCTGGGGCAGAAATTGCTTACCGTCCTGCACGTGTTCTTATGCAGGATTTTACAGGTGTTCCAGCAGTTGTTGATCTTTCTGCAATGCGTGATGCTATGGTTAAACTTGGTGGTAACGCTGAAAAAATCAATCCTCTCATTCCCGTTGATCTCATCATTGATCACTCAGTTATTGTTGATGCTTTTGGCAATTCCATGGCTTTTAAGGAAAACGTTGAGCATGAATATGAACGCAATGGTGAACGCTACCGTTTCCTTAAATGGGGGCAACAAGCCTTTCAAAATTTTCGCGTTGTTCCTCCAGGAACAGGGATTTGTCATCAGGTTAACTTAGAATATTTAGCACAATGTGTATGGATGAAGAATGAAGAGGGCTGTGAGACGATTTATCCTGACACCTGTGTGGGAACTGATTCGCATACGACTATGGTAAATGGTTTAGGGGTTTTAGGTTGGGGTGTTGGTGGTATTGAAGCAGAAGCAGCAATGTTAGGCCAACCTGTTTCTATGTTGTTACCTGAAGTGATTGGTTTTCGTCTAACAGGTAAACTTAAGGAAGGTGTAACAGCCACCGATCTCGTATTAACGGTGACCCAAATGCTACGTCGGAAGGGTGTTGTCGGTAAATTTGTTGAGTTTTTTGGTCCTGGTTTGGAGCATATGACGCTTGCTGATCGGGCAACGATTGGAAATATGGCACCTGAATATGGAGCAACGTGTGGTTTTTTCCCAATTGATAAGGAGACAGTGCGTTATCTCAATATGACAGGGCGTGATGAAAGTCGGATTGCCTTAGTGGAGGCTTACACCAAAGCACAAGGGATGTGGCATGATGAAATGGTGGCTCATCCCATTTTTAGTGATACAATTGAATTAGATATGGGAACCGTTGTCTCTTCTATGGCTGGTCCTAAACGTCCTGAAGGACGTATTGCATTGGAAAATGTTGGGCAGGGTTTTGAGAAGGCATTGGTCGAAGACTATAAGAAGACTTCTGGACAAGATAAGCGTTATCAGGTTGAAGGTGAAGAATATACGCTTGGTCACGGTGATGTGGTGATCGCTGCGATTACGTCGTGTACGAATACATCGAATCCAAGTGTTCTTATTGCTGCGGGTCTTTTGGCACGAAATGCTGTGGCAAAGGGTCTTAGGAGTAAACCATGGGTAAAAACTTCTCTTGCACCTGGTTCACAAGTCGTTGAAGCTTACCTTCAAAATTCGGGTCTGCAAAAAGATTTAGATGCATTAGGATTTAACTTAGTAGGATTTGGGTGCACAACATGTATTGGGAATTCTGGTCCTTTGCATCCAGCTATTTCCAAAACGATTAATGACAATGGTATAATTGCATCTGCGGTTCTTTCAGGAAATCGTAATTTTGAAGGGCGTGTTTCCCCTGATGTGCAAGCGAATTATTTAGCTTCACCACCGTTAGTTGTTGCACATGCGCTCATCGGGACGGTGTGTAAAGATTTAACCAAGGAGCCTCTAGGTGAAGATTCAAATGGCCACCCCATTTATTTGAGAGATATTTGGCCAACTTCTCAAGAAATACAGGAGTTTATCGAAAAAAATGTCACGCGGAAGGTTTTTGCCGAAAAGTACGCAGATGTTTTTAAGGGAGATAAAAATTGGCAAAAAGTTCAGATTCCTACGGGTTCTACCTATTCTTGGGATGAGCAATCCACTTATGTACGCAATCCACCTTATTTCGATGATATGCAGAAAACACCTGATATCTTACCAGATATTAAAGATGCACGGATTTTAGGTTTATTTGGTGATAAAATCACGACGGATCATATTTCTCCTGCTGGTTCTATTAAAGCAGCTTCTCCTGCCGGAAAATATTTAATGGATCATGGTGTTAAAGTGGCTGATTTTAATCAGTATGGAACGCGTCGTGGGAATCATGAAGTTATGGTGCGTGGGACCTTTGCCAATATTCGCATTCGTAATTTCATGTTAGGGGAAAATGGTCGAGAAGGAGGTTATACGGTTCATTATCCGTCAGCGGTAGAACAAACTATTTACGATGCAGCAATGGCGTATAAACAAGAAGGTATTCCACTCGTTGTTTTTGCAGGTATTGAATATGGTAATGGATCATCCCGCGATTGGGCTGCCAAGGGAACCAATCTTCTTGGTGTCAAAGCAGTGATTGTGCAGTCTTTTGAAAGGATTCATCGCTCTAATCTTGTTGGTATGGGCATTGTCCCTTTTGTCTTTGAGGAGGGGCTAAGTTGGAAATCTTTAGGCTTAAAGGGAGATGAAAAGGTGACAATTGAAGGGATTCATAACTTGAAACCTCGTCAAAAGACTGTAGCGAAAATTACTTTTTCTGATGGTACGGTAAAAACCGTTCCATTATTATGCCGTGTTGATACTGAAGATGAGCTAGATTATTTGCATCATGGTGGAATTTTGCAATATGTCTTGCGTAAGTTAGCCGTTTAAATTCTTTTGTTTGTTAAGGAATATCTATTATTAAGCTATAAAGTTGCGGATCAAAGAGTTTAGCTTCGTTTTTTTATGGCTATCTTTGAAAATCTAATTGACGTTAGCTTTAGGATTGCGCTATAATCCACACGGTTATAGGCAGCTTTATAGTTTTGCTTGGGTTGGATTTATTTATATTGGTAGAGTTGTTATTGAGACTCATTTTACCAAGGTGTTGAAAGAGAGATTATATTTATGGCGAATACACCTTCTGCTCGAAAAGCGGTGCGCAAGGTTGCGGCGCGCACACAGGTTAATAAGGCCCGCCGTTCACGCGTTCGTACTTTTATACGTAAGTTTGATGACGCTTTAGCGGGTGGCGATAAGGCATCTGCAGAGATTGCATTTAAGAATTTTGAGCCTGAAATTATGCGTGCAGTTTCTAAAGGGATTTTTCATAAAAATGCTGCTGCGAGGAAAGTATCACGTTTAGCTAAACGTTTGAAGGCTCTCAGCGTTTAAGCTTTTCTCCTTTAATTGAGAACAAAGCCAGTATCCATGAGGATGCTGGCTTTTTGTTTATTATTTCAAAAAGTTTCTATTGAAAATAAGAATCGATAATGATTCTCCACTTGAAAAAGGAGAGAAAGTTTATAGGGGGAGGTATGGTTATCCACAAGCTTTGTGGATTTGTACAGAGTCTTTTTTGTCAAGCATTTTATTTTTTTTTTTAAATCTGAAGAGATTCTTTAATTATTGGTAAATTTAGAGAAAAAAAATGAATTGAATCAATATTTTTTTCAGTCCTCATTAATATAAGCATTTTTTTTGGGTTTTTTGATTTTATTTTGACCTCTTGCATTTTACCTCTGCTGTTTTGTATGGTTCTTATGAAGACTAAGAAGCATGAAGGGGTCACATCAGCGCATTATTCTGTATTTTGTTGAATACAAGATGTTTTGATTTAGGCTTTTCGAAACTTTTGTGTTGGAGAGGTTTTCTGACGGTTTTTTAGTTTTCTTAATGGATATGTTTACCATTTTAGAAGGGTGGGTCATATCATGAGTGCAAATAAATCTTATTGGTCATCTTTGTTAGTGGGGTTGTGATGAGGCTATCCTAGGGGAGGGTGAGTAATCTTATTTGGGGTAGGGCGTTTTGCCTTCGCTAGATTTATTTTAGTTGTTTGGCAGGACAAAATTTTATTTTTATCAGGATGGAAGATGGTGGATAAATTGAACTCTAAAGCTAGTTCCTTTAAAAGGGTTTCGGTAAATATCCTGTCGGCAGAGAACATAATAAAGAATAGGATGACGGAAAGTGATGAGAACGTTTGTAGAAATGCTTCTATAGGGCATTCTATTGTTTCAGAGGAGGAAAGTGCGGCGGCTTTTATACGTGTTATGGCGCAATTAAAGGTGCAGGTTGGTGTTGAGGCTTATACCAGTTGGTTTGGACGTGTGAAGCTTGCTGAATATAGTCATACTCTTGTAAAGCTTTCTGTTCCTACTGCTTTTTTACGTTCATGGATTAATAATCACTATGGTTCTCTTTTGACTCATTTATGGAAACAAGAGAATTCAGCAATTCTTCGTGTTGAAGTTATTGTTCGTGGTATGGAACGCGTTTCAAGAGATGTCGTTTGTAAAAGAAGTGTTCCTCCTGTTGTGCTAGAGGAGCAGGCGACTTCATCTTTTGTTGAAAGTTGCGCAGAGCATTCAGTTAAGAATTCTCAAACGGGAGTTTTTGGATCTCCACTTGATTCTCGCTATACTTTTGAAAGTTTTGTTGAGGGGGCTTCTAATCGTGTTGCTTTAGCAGCTGCGCGTTCCATTGCAGAGGGGCATAAAAGTGCCTTACGTTTTAATCCTCTTTTTATTCACGCATCTGTTGGCTTAGGAAAAACACATTTGCTTCAAGCGATTGCTGCTTCTGCATTGAAGCGTTTAACGTCTGCGCGCGTTATTTATTTAACTGCTGAATATTTTATGTGGCGTTTTGCAACAGCTATTCGTGATAATGATGCTCTTTCTTTTAAAGAACAGCTTCGTGATATCGACCTTTTGATTATTGATGATATGCAGTTTTTGCAGGGTAAGTCGATACAACATGAGTTTTGCCATTTGCTTAATATGTTACTTGATAGTGCAAAACAGGTTGTTGTCGCTGCAGATCGTCCACCAGCAGAATTAGAATCGCTTGATCTTCGCGTTCGCTCTCGTCTTCAGGGAGGGGTAGCTCTTGAAATTGAAGCACCAGATTATGAAATGCGTTTGCAAATGTTGCGCCAGCGGTTGAAGGTGGCACAACAAGATGATGGCATGGTATCAATTTCTGATGATATCTTGGAATATATTGCGAAAACGGTTTTAGGGTCGGGGCGTGATATTGAAGGTGCGTTTAATCAGCTCTTGTTTCGTCAATCTTTTGAGTCTGATTTATCTTTAGAGCGGATTGATGAATTATTAGGTCATTTGACACGTCCTGGTGAACCTAAGCGTATTCGGATTGAAGAAATTCAGCGTACGGTAGCACGCCATTATAATGTTTCTAAACAGGACTTGTTATCTAATCGTCGAACACGTACGGTTGTGAAGCCACGGCAAGTTGCAATGTATTTAGCAAAAGTATTAACTCCTCGCTCATTACCAGAAATTGGGCGCCGTTTTGGTGGGCGAGATCATACAACAGTTTTACACGCTGTGCGTAAAATTGAAGATTTGGTTTGTGGTGATCAGACCTTGGCTAAGGAACTTGAGTTGCTTAAGCGGTTGATTGGAGAACAGGCTGTATAGTGTTTATCGTTTCTTTCTTTGGAGAGACTTTAAAGAATTTAATGAAAAGATTTATTTTTTCTTATGCAGGAGTGACTTGCCATTTTAAGAGAGGTTTAATAAACTCTAGCAGGCGATTCTCTAAAGGGATCTATTCTTTAATTCTAAGGAATTCTTATAGTTTTTAGTAAATCATACGGGGCTTTTATGCGTATTACAGTTGATCGCAGTCAATTTCTCAAGTCTCTTGGTCGGGTTCACCGTGTGGTAGAGCGCCGTAATACTGTTCCTATTTTATCGAATGTGTTGATTGATGCAGAAAATGGCCGTGTACAGTTAAAAGCAACAGACCTTGATTTAGAGGTTATGGAATCTTTTGCAGTTAATGTTAAACAAGCTGGAGCAACAACTGTTCCGGCACATTTGCTCTATGATATCATTCGAAAACTTCCTGATAGCAATGAAGTTGTATTATCCCTCGATGAGAATCAAGCAGGTACAATGTCCATTGTTTCGGGTTGTGCACATTTTCAGCTTCAATGTCTTCCGAGGGCAGACTTTCCAGAGTCGCTTCCTGGGCAATTTGGTTATCGTTTTTCTCTATCGGCATCAGGCTTAAAACATTTACTTGATTGTACACAATTTGCTATTTCTACTGAAGAAACCCGTTATTATCTTAATGGTATTTATTTCCATATTATTAATGATGGTGTTTTGAAATTGCGTTTGGTTGCAACTGATGGTCATCGTTTGGCACAAGTTGAGATGGAAGCTCCTTCGGGAGTTGAAGGAATGCCTAGTGTTATTGTTCCCCGTAAAGCTGTAGGAGAATTGCAAAAACTTCTTTCAGAAGAAAATGATAGCGATGTATGTATAGAGCTTTCGGAGACAAAAATTCGTTTTTCTATAGGCTCTGTGATTTTTACATCAAAATTAATTGATGGAACATTTCCAGATTATCAACGTGTTATCCCTCTTGGAAATGATAAAGAATTAATTGTTAATAGGCAGGACTTTTCTTCTGCAGTTGATCGTGTTTCAACGATTTCAAGTGATCGGGGGCGTGCAGTTAAATTAACGATTGAGCATGGACAGTTAAGGCTTGTTGTTAATAGCCCAGATTCGGGCAGTGCAGAAGATCAATTATCAGTAACTTATGCATCTGAACCGCTTGAGATAGGATTTAATTCACGTTATCTTTTGGATATTGCTGGGCAGCTTTCAAGTGATGAGATGGTTTTTATGTTGGCTGAGGCTGGAGCACCAGCTCTGATTCGTGATAATGATGATGCGGATGTGCTCTATGTACTGATGCCTATTCGCGTTTAGGGGCAGTTGTTTTGCAATGCATAGCCAGTCATGTGCACAAAGTGGCAGTGAGGCAGCTGAAGCTTTTACGTTATCGCAATTATTCTTTTTTCAATATTCATTTTTCTGGTCAGCATGTGGTTTTTACTGGGCATAATGGTGCTGGTAAGACGAATCTTTTAGAGGCGTTATCTTTTCTTTCTCCTGGTCGTGGTTTGCGGCGTGCTGTTTATTCTGACGTTAGTTTTGTAGATGGTGGTGGTGGAGGATTTGTTGTATTTGCGCGTCTTGAATGCGCTCTTTATGGTGAAGTAAAGATTGGTACAGCTTTTGAGGTTAGCGATAACAGTCGAAAGGTCCATATTAATGGTGTGAATGAGTCGAGTGATTGCCTAACAGATTATTGTCATATTAGTGTCCTAACACCGTCTATGGATGGTCTTTTTACAGGTCCTTCACTTGAGCGCCGTAGTTTTTTGGACCGTATGGTTTTGGCGATTGATCCCTTGCATAGGCGCCGCATAGCCGATTATGATAGAGCTATGCGCGCACGTAATCGTTTGTTTTTAGATGGAAATGAAGATTGTGCTTGGTTTGATGCTTTAGAAAAGCAAATGGCAGAATTGGCGACAGCTATTTCTGCGGCGCGTGTTGATGTTATTCGTCTTTTAAATGACATGTTTACACAAATGCCTTCACAGATACCTTTTCCACGAGCTTTTTTGCAAATTGATGGTTTTTTAGAAACAGCTCTTAGTGAAATATCAGCAACTGAAGTTGAAGAACAATTTTGTGATCGATTGCGGCATAATCGCGCAATGGATCGTGCTGCTGGTCGGACGTTAGAAGGACCACATCGTGCAGATTTGCAGGTTTTTTATGCTGATAAAAATAGAGCAGCAACATCTTGTTCAACAGGTGAACAAAAAGCGCTGCTAACAGGTTTAGTTTTGTGTCATGCACGTCTAACAGGTATGATGTCGGAAAGATCTCCCATTCTTCTTCTTGATGAAATGGCTGCCCATCTTGATTCGCATCGACGTGCTGCTCTATTTGATATTCTTGATGATTTAGCTGTACAAACATTTATGACAGGAACAGATCGTCTTTTATTTGATGACTTAAAAGGACGCGCAGAATTCTTTGAGATTAAGGATGGAGCTTTATTGCCGTAAAAACATGCTAAATATTTTTTTAATAAGTGATAGGTCTGAAAGAAAAGGCTTGCTATGTCAGAGATAATAACGATTTTAAATGGTCCTAATTTAAATTTTCTAGGTCAACGTGAGCCAGAAATTTATGGAACTGAAACTCTAGAAGATATTGAAAAAAGATGCAGAGAATGGGCAAAAAAAAATGATATTATAATAAATTTTTATCAAAGTAACTATGAAGGGCAATTAGTGGCATGGATACAAGAAGCAATAGAGGCAAGTTCTGGATTGATCATTAACCCAGCGGCTTACAGTCATACATCTGTTGCACTTCTTGATGCCCTAAAAATGTTTTCAGGGCCGAAAGTAGAAGTTCATTTATCTCATATTTATCAGCGTGAAGCTTTTCGTCACCATTCTTATACATCTGCAGGTGTAGACGCTATCATAACTGGGTGTGGAGGTGATGGATATCGGTTTGCACTTGAGTATATTGCAAAACAATTAAGCAAAACAATTAAATTGTGATAGGTAAAGAGTAAGCGTTTAATAAGAGTAATATAGGCATTTAATTCTCTTGATAATTATTTTCAAATCTGTACAATGTGAGGTATATATTTATGACAGTTTTTAGTGCGTATGACGGGGGTAAATAGAGATGAAAAGCTTTGTTAGACAATTAGAAATGCTTGTGATTTTAGGGGGAGCACTGCTTTTGTCTGGTTGTAAAATTGATGTTATGCAGCCATCAGGTTATGTTGCACGTCAACAGCTCATTTTGATCGTTGTTTGTGTGGTGGTGATGCTTTGTATTGTTATCCCAGTTATGGTAAGTGTGGTATTTTTAGCTATAAAATATCGTGCATCGAATATGAAAGCGGACTATTCTCCTGATTGGGCACATTCAAATAAAATTGAAGCATTGATGTGGGGTATTCCAGTTGTAATTGTAATGGTTTTAGGTTCATTAACAGCTTATTATACCTATAAGCTTGAACCTACAAATCCTCTTCCAGTGGAAGTTGTAGGTGAAGGAAAGCCATTACAGATTGATGCTGTTGCTCTTGATTGGAAATGGCTTTTTATTTATCCTGAATATGGTGTTGCATCGATTAATGAGATTTATGCGCCTGAAGGACGTCAAGTTTTATTGCAATTGACGTCAGAGAATTCTGTCAATGCTTTTTGGGTTCCCAAATTGGGTACAGTTCTTTACGCTATGCCGCAGATGAATGCTAAGTTGCATTTGGTCGCTGAAGAGCAAGGAGTATTCAAAGGAGCCTCAGCAAATTATAGTGGTGATGGTTTTTCGGGTATGCGGTTTAAGTGGCATTCTGTGTCTTTGCAGGATTTTGAGGATTGGATTGTAAAAGCTCGGGCTAATGGTCGAGTACTTGATCGTTCATCTTATCGTCAACTTTCTATTGCGCCTCGTATGGGTGATATTGCTGCGAAGGAAAAAGATGCTGAAGTTCGTTATTTTGCACCTGTTGAGAAGCGGCTTTACTATCGTGTTGTTAATCGATGTATCGATGAAAAGACGGTATGTAATGAAGATTTAATGAAACGTGCTGCTGCTCAGACGCTATGGGGTGCACTATGTTCAGTATTTGATCCTGATGTTATTTAACAGAGTCAATAAAGTAAAGAGCCCTTTTAACAAAGGTTTCTTTTAAACTTGAATTTCATTTGAAATGGGTTGAGAAATGTTTGGAAGACTTACAGATCCTACGGCAGGTGCTTTTCATGCGCTTGCACATGAACCGATCGTTTTGTATACATGTATTGCGATTGTTTTGGTTGGTTTAATTGCTGTTATTGCTCTAACAGTACTTGGGTGGTGGGGGATTCTATGGCGAAATTGGATTACAACGGTTGACCATAAACGCATAGGTATTATGTACATCGTTCTTGGAATTATTATGCTTGTTCGCGGTTTTGCGGACGCACTTATGATGCGAACGCATCAAGCTTTAGCTCTTGGGAGTGAAACAGCAGGTTATTTGCCCCCTGAGCATTTTGATCAAATTTTTTCGGCGCATGGTACGATCATGATTTTTTTCATGGCCACGCCTATTTTATTTGGTCTTTTTAATTATCTTATACCACTTCAAATTGGTGCGCGTGATGTTGCTTTTCCCTTTGCAAATAATCTAGGTTTTTGGATTACGGCTGCAGGGGCGATATTGATTAACATATCCCTAGGTGTTGGGAATTTTGGTCGTGGTGGTTGGTTGATGTATCCACCTTTTACAGAATTGCAAACGAGTCCAGATACAGGGGTAGATTATTATTTATGGTCACTTCAGCTTTCTGGTATTGCAACAACAATGGGATCAGTGAATTTTATTGCAACGATGATTAAAATGCGTGCTCCTGGAATGACAATGATGAGAATGCCTATTTTTTGTTGGAGTGCTTTTGTCAGCAATGTTCTTATTGTAGTCATTTATCCTGTTTTGGCTGTAGCATTTGCACTCTTGGCATGTGATCGTTATTTGAACATGAATTTCTTTACCAATGTTGGTGGCGGAAATCCGATGGTATGGATTAACTATGTTTGGGTTTTTGGTCATCCTGAGGTTTATGTTTTGGTTGTTCCTGCTTTTGGAATTGTTTCTGAAGTTGTATCAACTTTTTCTTCAAAACGCCTCTTTGGTTATACTTCAATGATATGGGCCATGTTGGTTATTTTGATTCTTTCGCTTCTTGTTTGGGGACATCATTTCTTCACAATGGGTGGGGGTGAAGCTGTAAATACCTTCTTTAGTATTGCTACGATGATTATTGCAGTTCCAACCGGTGTAAAAGTTTTTAATTGGCTGCTTACGATGTATAGAGGTCGGATTCGCTTTGAGCCTCCTATGCTTTGGTGCATGGGTATGATCTTTACATTTGTTGGTGGTGGATTAACAGGTGTTTTATTATCTATTGTTCCTGCTGATTGGCAGTTTCATAATTCGCTCTTTTTGATAGCACATTTCCATCATACAATTATTGGAGGTGTGGTTTTTGCGTACTTAGCAGGGATTGCATTTTGGTTTCCAAAAGTTTTTGGTTATAAACCAAATCGCATACTAGGTATTACATCTTTTTGGTGTTGGTTTATTGGTTTTTACCTTGCCTTTTTCCCCGTTTATGCGCTTGGTTTAATGGGGGCGACGCGTCGTTTGCAGCATTACATGGAACCTAGTTGGCAGCCGATGTTTATTATTGCTGCATTGGGTGCTTGTATTATCTTACTTGGTATCCTTTGTTTTGTGCTACAGGTTGTTTTGGCGATTTGGTACGGTATTAAGCATAAAGGGCACTTACCGGTAACATTAAATGATTCTTGGGGTGATGCACGTACACTTGAATGGTTTACCTCTTCACCGCCTCCTTCTTATAATTTTGCCCTCCTTCCAAAGATACAGTCTGATGATGCTTATTGGAATATGAAGAAAAGTGGTTATCAACGGCCGACAAGTGGATTTACAAAAATTCATATGCCATCGAATACATCGGCTGGAATTATTGCTGGCTTCTTCTCATTAGTTGTTGGTTTTGCGCTTGTTTGGCATATTTGGTGGCTTGTTGCGGTTGGACTGGTTGGTTTTATTGCAACGCTTGTGTGTCATTCATTAACAGGTGATCATCATGGTTACTATATTCCAGCTGAAGAAGTGCAAAAAACTGAAGATGCCTTTACGGCTGTTCTTAAAGAACAAGGAGTGACAGTATGAGTGCTGTAACAATGAATAACGCGAGTACTATAGATGAACTTCACCACGATAGTAGCTCGGTAATGACGTTTGGTTTTTGGGTCTATATTCTTTCAGACTTAATCCTGTTTTCGACACTGTTTTCAAGTTTTGCTGTATTTTCTGCTTCTTATGGTGGTAGTAAAGCGGGCAGTGAGTTTATAGATTTAAAGTTTGTTTTGGTTGAGACTGCTTTCTTGTTGTTTTCGTCCGTCACTTATGGCTTTGCAATGGTACAAGCACATAAAAATAACATCAGTGGTGTGCGTTTATGGATGGCTATTACCTTTGTATTGGGGTGTTGCTTCATTGGTATGGAACTTTACGAATTTCATGAACTTTTGAGTGAGGTTTTTTATTTTGATCCAAATGCTTATGCGGGTATTGATCCTGCAACAGGTTTACAGCTTTTTGGACGGGAAATTCTCTCTGCTTATTGGTCAGCATTTTTTGCTTTGGTTGGCACCCATGGACTTCACGTAAGTGTTGGCCTTCTTTGGATGGTTGTGATGTTTTTTCATCTTCGTCGTAATGGCTTGGATCAGAACAATAAAACACGTTTAGCATGTCTTTCCATTTTTTGGCATTTACTTGATATTGTATGGATTGGTGTTTTCACCATGGTTTATCTATTAGGAGCGTTGTGATGAGCGTGCAAAATGAAACACATGGTCCCAGTACTGGTTCCTATTTGGTTGGTTTTATTCTAGCTGTATTTTTCACTTTGGGTTCTTTTATTCCTGTGATGTATGGAATGATGGAAAGTTGGGCAGTTAGTACAAAGGTTGCGTATCTTATTGGGATGGCGATTATTCAGATTATAGTACAAATTGTTTTCTTTTTGCACTTGAATTCTGGTCCAGACGCCAAGTGGAATTTAAGCGCGTTGTGGTTTGCTGCTATTTGCGTTTTTGTTATTATTGGGGGAACTTGGTGGGCTATTTCTCATTTGAATTATAATATGATGGGTGGTTCAGGACGTGTTATTGAACCGGAAATATCAAGTAGAGATGATTCTTCAGTGTCTGAGCAGTTATCAAACAAAGATATCTCCGTAAGAAAACAGCCAGAAAAGATACAGGGCTCAGAGGTTTCGATGGAGCAAGGTGCAAGTACGCAAACTCCTGTAGATCAAGCACCTGG